>JAYSXU010000572.1:0-11270 GCA_043716965.1 Fimbriiglobus sp. | reverse complement strand
CAAGCTGCTCGCCACGGCGGGAACGGCAGCCTTCTTCCAGCGGTTGGGAATTCCAGTCGATGTGCTACCCAAAATTCAAGAAGGCCGACCGAACTTGTTGGACAAGATGAAGAACAACGAGGTCGCGCTCATCATTAACACGCCAAGCGGTCGCGGTAGCCGGGCCGACGAAGGCAAAATCCGCACCGAAGCCGTGACGCACCGGGTCACCCTGATTACCACGCTGTCGGCAGCCTATGCCGCCGTCGAAGCGTGCCGGGCGTTACGCGAACGGGAGTTGAACGTCACCGCGTTGCAGGACTGGTATCCGAAAATGGGTAGCTAACAAATCGAGGCAAACTCCGTCGCAAACGCCACCACCCCGGACTCGTCAGACACGTTAAACAAGGCCCGCCGAATCGGACGCAACACAGTGAACCCCAGCAGGATGAAGCAGCAATCACCTGGGTTGGTGTAGCGATGTGATGGAACGAGGTGCAGGCTAACCATTTGCGTTTAGCGGCACTACTGCAAAAAGGTTGACATCCGCACGAGAAATACCATAACAGTCTAGTCGCATTAGATCGCTCATAGGCATATTGTTACTCAAAAAAGTGCTGTGGGCAGGAAACAGTGTATCCCCACTAGAGTCGAAAATGGCTGAACGAGATCCGTATGACTTGATTCAAGAACTGGCCTCAAATGACCAAATCAAAGATGTTTTACGAAAGTACAAACTGCTGGCTGACGATCCTACGATTAAAAAGGAACTGTTGGTAGGTGGCAACCAAGCCGAACTGATTGGCCGACTGAAAAAGGCCGTTATCAACAAACACATCCCGCTCATCGAAGTGACGAATCTGATTCGAGAGACTGAAGAAAATGGTTGCCAACACATCCTGTATTATCGCCCTTGCACAGTAATAGCGAAAAAGTTCTGCAATGATGGCACTGAAGTTGCCAGTAAACTGTTTGGGAACAAATGGGAATCCAAGATGAATTTCCCACGTTACTTTGAGAATCCCGAAGACTTTGCTTGGGCAGATTTTCGGATTGGCTTACCGAATAAGGAAACTGACTGGGTCGCCAAGTTGTACCACCGCGAAAAGACGTTTAGTTTGACTGATGAGGTGACGAAAGCGGACGGCACACTTGTCAAAACTTTTACACCCCGTTACGACCGAGTCGTAATATTGGCGAGATGGAATGCTCCGGACCTTTTGGAAGTTCGGGTTTCTCGATGCGAATCGCGTGCAACGTTTCAGTTGCGTTTGAACGCCCTCTGGACCCGACTGCGACTTGCCTTCGAGAAAGAGAAAGATTTTATCGAGTGGGGTGTGAGCAAAATACGAAAAAAGATGTTGGAAGAACGCCGTGCAAATGAGACAATTTACACTACAGGCAGCCTTCAGATAACGGATTCAAGATCTAACAAAGCTGCGTTTCATCCGAGTACACCTGACGAGTGTGCCGATGATGCCGAGGAAAGCAGCGAAGCAATCGACGCTTTGCTAAGAAATAGAAGCAGTACGTGTGACCATTTGATCACTACCTACCTTCAATCTGGGTCGGCGAGTGTGCTAGAAAAGGATTTGCGGATTTTGATTGGCTCACGGTACGACCACGAAATTTTCGTGTCCACCCAAGCTAGTTGCCAGGCACTCGACTATGTCACGAATCACCTCCGATCTTTTGAATAGCGCTCCCCCGGAGTTGCGTCTGGAACTTGAAAAAGTTCGGGACTGGCTTGATAAGCGAAAGCGCGTTCGCTTCATCGAACCTGGTCGCCTCCTGCGGGAAATCGGGGATGCCGACTTGGTCAAATTGGTTCGTGCCCTCCTCTACCTGCAAGAGAACGATTTCCTACGCCAAGTTTATCGAGTCAAAGCTCCGAATGGAACGATATTAGAAGATAATTACGAATCTCCGATCAATATCCCCAAAACGGTGCCCGATCAATTTCACCGCGAAATGATCGACACAGATGAAGCCGACATCGTGACTGGATTCATGGTGGAGGGTAGTGGTGGGGAAGGCTAAGCCAGAATTTGATGAGGGTACTCTCAAATCCTTCAAACAGGATTGCCACAAGTTCTGGTTGAAGTTTCGGGACGCGAAGTCGAACCGCGGGAAAGCAACAAATGCTTTCTACAAGGTGTGTCGAAAAAAGTATGGGGAAAGTGGTGCCGACTTGGCCATCTTCTTTCTAACTCTGTTGGAAAGCACGCCGAATTTCACTCTCAATCAAATTGGAGACATCCTGATGCCAAGCGCAAAAAAAACAGGTGGCGACAACATCGACGCCGGTATGACCGCAGGCCGAGACATCAACTCGAGTGCCGGCGGTGTAAACAACAAAGCAACCATCTCAGGCAACGTCACCCAGAACATCGACCAAAGCCATTCGGTGAACCCGAATCTGCTGAAGGCACTGGACTCGGGTCGGAAGGCGATCGACAAGCTGAAGATGAGTGAGGCGATGAAGGAGCTTGTGAAGAAAGAGTACGAGGAGTTGGTTGCCGAAGTCTCCAAGCCGAAACCGGAGAAGAGCACCGTCAAGAAACTCTGGGAAAACGTCAGCCATTTTGCGGGCAAGGCGGCTCCCCTTGTTGGGCTAGGTAAACTCATCGCCGGGATGTTCGGCCTCAAGCTCGCGGGCGTCGAGACAGCGACCGAGAGCTAGCGTACACTATCACTTCGCAATACACTCCGCCGATTCCACACTTTCTTTTCAGCCCGAGACTCTCCCCATGCGATTCTTGCCTGTTCTGGTTGTCCTTCTATTCCAGGTTCCGCTGGTCGCGCAGCAGTACATTGCGCCGGCGGAGGCGAACTCGCCGGCGGACGAGTTGAAGACGTTCAAAGTCCCGCCGGGGTTTGAAGTGCAACTCGTGGCGGCGGAGCCGGACATCGGCAAGCCGATCCAGATGGCGTTTGACGCGAAGGGGCGGTTGTGGGTGACAACGTCCCGTCACTACCCGTTTGCCGCCGAAGGCAAGGCCAGCGACAAAGTGTTCATTCTGTCCGACTTCGACGCCGCGACCGGCAAGGCGAAGACGATCACCACGTTCGCGGACGACCTGAACATCCCGATCGGGATCTTGCCATTGGCGGACGGCAAGTCGTGTCTCGTGTCGAACGTCGGCAGCATTTTGAAGCTCACGGACATGGACGGGGACGGCAAGGCGGACACGCGGGAAACGATCCTGACCGGGTTCGGGACCAAGGACACCCACGGCATGATGAACTCGTTCCTGCTGATGCCGGACGGCTGGGTGTATGCGTGCCACGGGTACTTGAACAGTTCCGTCGTGAAGGCGAAAGACGGCAGCGAAGTGCGGATGCAGAGCGGCAACACGTTTCGCTTCCGCCCCGACGGGGCGCGGGTGGAACCGTGGACCTACGGACAGGTGAACCCGTTCGGCCTGACCGTCGATCCGTGGGGCAACCTGTACACGGCGGACTGCCACAGCAAGCCGATCACGCAACTCATTCGCGGCGCCCACTACGACAGCTTCGGCAAGCCCCACGACGGCCTGGGGTACGCCCCGCACGTCACCCGGCACGACCACGGCAGCACGGCGTTGTGCGGGTTGGCGTGGTACAACGCCGACCAATTCCCGGCGAAGTATAAGGGGATGATGTTCCTGGGCAACGTCGTCACGAACCGCATCAACAGCGACAAGATCGTCTGGAAGGGCAGCACGCCGGTCGCGGAGGAGCAGCCCGATTTCGTCTCCAGCACCGACCCGTGGTTCCGCCCGACGGACATCAAAATCGGGCCGGACGGGGCGCTCTACTTCGCGGACTTTTACAACAAGATCATCGGCCACTACGAAGTCGATTTGAAGCACCCGCAGCGGGACAAGGACTGCGGCCGCGTGTGGCGGGTCGTGTACAAGGGGGACAAGGGGACGCCAAAGCCGGACGGCAACGGTCCCGTTTCGGGGGCGTCGCTTCAAGCCATCCGTTCGATGGTCGAACTGTCCCCACTGAGAGGCTTACGAGCCGGTATGTTAACTGAGTTAAATGAAAACAAATCCCCGTTCTTCCAACGTGCCGTTGTCGATGTCCTGATTGCACATCCACACGCCGACAACGTGTTGCCACTCGTCGAATTGCTGAAGCAAACACCAGCCGAAGACACCCACCTACGGCACGCGGCACGGGTTGCGTTGCGGAACAGTTTGCGCGATACAAACGCTTGGGACAAAGCGTTGCCGACGGATGCCGCGATCGTCGCGGACGTGGCGGTCGGCGTTCACACGGCAGAGGCGGCGGCGTTCCTGACGAAGTATTTACGAACGGGTTCGTTGGACAAGGCGTCCTTCGCCCACGTCGGGCGGTACGGAAGCAATGACCAAGCGACCAAGTTGGTTGAATTGCTGAAATCGCAATCGAAGACGGCGGCGGCAATCGTAGCGATGGAGGGCTTGTACTTCGGGCACCAAGCACGCGGGGCGAAGCTCCCGGACAGTGCGGGTGCCGTTGCGGAGAAGCTGTGTGCGGACGGGTTGAAGCAGGCCGACCCGAACGCAATCCTGGCGTCCGCGAACATGGCCGGTGCTCTGAAGTTAACGAACCTCTTCGACCCCCTCGCGGCGTTCGCGGCGCGCACTGATCGAGACACCGCCCAACGCACTGCCGCACTCACGGCGTTGACGCTGATCGACCAACCAAAGGCAATCACGAAGCTCGGCGCTATGATTATGGATGCGAACACCGATGTCGCATTGCGGGAACAAGCGGCGATGGCACTGGGTAAAGTGAACCAACCAGCGGCCCACGAAACGCTGTTGCGTGCCTTCGCTGTGGTTCCCACACGGATAGCCAACACCATTTCGACGGCCCTGACGACCACGCCGAACGGGGCGAAGTTATTGGTCGAGGCGGTCAAGCAAGGCAAGGCCAGCCCGACCGTGTTGCAAGTCAAAGCCGCCCGCGCCAACTTGGCCAACGGACCCTACGCCAAAGTGGTGGACGAGTTGACCAAGAACCTGCCCCGTGAAGAAACCAACCTCGCGGCGGTGATCCAGGCCCGGACCGCCAGCTACCCGAAGGCGAAGCCCGACCTCGTCGCCGGGAAGGCGCTGTACGCCAAGCACTGTGCGGTGTGCCACCAACTCGCCAACGAGGGCGCCAAGGTCGGCCCGCAGCTCGACGGCATCGGCAACCGCGGCCTGGACCGCCTGATGGAAGACATCCTCACGCCCAACCGCAACGTCGATGCCGCCTTCCGCGCCACCACGATCAACCTCCTGGATGGTCGCACCCTAACCGGCCTCCTGATCCGCGAAGAGGGCCAAGTCTCCATCCTCGTGGACCTCACCGGCAAGGAGCAACGCCTCGAAGCCAAGGACATCGACAAGAAGCAACTCAGTAACCTTTCCCCCATGCCCGCCAACTTCGACACCACGCTAACGGAACCCGAGTTCCGCAACCTCATGGGCTACCTCCTGGAACAACGGGTGGGGAAGAAGTGAAAGGCTAGTGGAGTGGGGCGATAAATTGACCCTTGACGCAAGCTCGGTATGTGAGAACAATCATCGCATGAATGAGACAACCCTTCGCCAATTCGATAACGCCCCGAGCCTTGACCGAATCGCTCCTTCCACTACCGTCCCGCTTGGGTACGACCTGTTGGACGAGGTCGGGCGTGGCGGCATGGGGGTCGTTTATCGCGCCCGCGATTTGGCGATGGACCGCGAGGTTGCGGTCAAGATTCTGCTGGACAAGTACGCGCCGGATTCGGGTACTGCGCGGCGGTTTGTGGACGAGGCACGGATTACCGGCCAACTCCAGCACCCCGGTATCCCGGCGGTGTACCAAGTCGGAACCCTCGCCGACGGTCGGCCATTCTTGGCCATGAAGCTCATCAAGGGCGACACGCTCGACGAGCGGTTGAAGGCTGGTCACGCGGTGGACCCGTTGGCCGTGTTCGAGGCGGTGGCGCAGGCGGTCGGGTACGCCCACGCGCACGGCGTCATCCACCGCGACCTGAAGCCGGCGAACGTCATGGTCGGGGCGTTCGGCGAAGTGCAAGTCATGGACTGGGGCTTGGCGAAAGTGCTGACGAGCGGCGGGGTTCATCCCCGCCGAAGCGACGACCCCGAGGCGACCTCCGCGCCGACGGAGATCAAGTCACTGCGGGAGTCCGACGGCAGCTTCACACAAGCCGGCAGCGTGCTCGGCACCCCGGCGTTCATGGCCCCGGAGCAGGCCGCCGGGGAGATCGACAAGGTCGATGCCCGGTCGGACGTGTTCGGCCTCGGGGCGATCCTGTGCGTGCTGCTCACCGGCAAGCCGCCGTTCGAGGGCCGTGATGCCGAGAGCGTGCGGATTAACGCCGTTCGCGGCAAGACGGAGGAGGCGTTCACCCGGCTCGACGGGTGCAAGGCCGACCCGGACGTGGTCGCGTTGTGCAAGCGGTGTCTGGCGTTCGAGCCGACCGACCGGCCCGCGACGGCGGACGAGGTGGCGGCCGCCGTGGGCGGGTTACGCTGTGCGGCGGACGAACGGGCGAAACGGGCGGAGCGGGACAAGCTGACGGCGGAAGTGCGGGCGGCGGAGCAGGTCAAGCGTCGCCGCGCGGTGCAATGGGCGGCGGGGGTAGTCGTGGCGGTGCTTCTCTTGGGTGTCGCGGGGACGACGATCGGGCTGATCCGGGAGGACCAAGCCCGGCGGGACGCGGAGACGGCGGAGCGGGCAACGGAGGTCAAGCGGGCGGAGGCCGAAACGGCGCAGGCCGAGGCAACAGCGGTAGTGAAGTTCTTCGAGGACAGGATACTCGCAGCCGCTCGGCCAAAGGGGCAACGTGGCGGGTTGGGCAAGGATGTCACCCTTCGAGATGCCATCGCCGCGAGCGTGCCGTCACTAAGCACAGGGTTCGCCGGTCAACCGCTGGTTGAGGCCCGGCTGAGGTTGACCCTGGGCAAGACGTACTGGTACCTCGGCGAACCCAAGGCGGCGGCTGAGCAATTCAAACTGGCACGGGCGATCTTCACCGACCGACATGGCCCGGACCACCCGGACACGCTCATGAGCATGAACTGGCTGGCCAACAGTTACACTGACATGGGGGGCCGCTCTGCGGACGCTCTCAAGTTGCACGAGGAGACTCTTGATGCCCGCAGACGTGTGCTCCCTCAGGACCACCTGGACACGCTCATGAGCATGAGCAACTTGGCCAACAGCTACGCTGACTCGGACCGCCCTTTGGACGCCCTCAAACTAGACGAAGAGACGCTGGCCGCCCGCAAGCGGGTACTTCTGCCGGATCACCCGGACACGCTCTTGAGTATGAACAACTTGGCCAATAGCTACGATGCCCTGGGCCACCACGCCGACGCCCTCAAGCTGAACGAAGATGCTCTAGCAGCCCGCAAGCGGGTGCTTCTGGACCCAGACCACCCGGACATTTTGCAGAGCATGAACAGCTTGGCCAACAGCTACTTCAACGTGGGTCGCCACCCTGACGCTCTCAAGTTGCGCACGGAGACGCTGGCCGTCTATCAGCGAATACTCCCGCTTGATCACAAAGACACACTGCTGAGCATGAACGACTTGGCAGTCAGCTACTCTGCGCTGGACCGCCATGCCGACGCCCTTAAATTGCATGAAGAGACGCTGGCGGTCCGCAAGCGTGTGTATCCGGACCTCTCGGAAACGCTGGGCAGCATGTGGAGTGTTGCTGCATCGCTAGTCAAGTTAAAACGTGGTGCTGAGGCGATCCCGATTATTGACGAGTGCGTGGCGAGGTCGGCTGGCAAGGTATTCGATCCGAAGATGATCCCCACAGTGATGGCGCTCCGGAGGCAGCACTACCAAAGCTCGAACGATCCCGCTGGCTGCCGCGCCACAGCGGAGATGTGGGAGAAGTTGAATCGCCCGGACAGCGACAGTCTGTACGGTGCCGCGTACTATCGGGCCGTCACTGCCGCCGTCCAAGCCAAGACGCCGGGGGCCGACGCCGCCAGACTCGCCACCGAGGACGCGGACCGGGCGATGGCTTGGCTCACCAAATCCATTGCCGCCGGGTACAAGGACCGCCCCCACATGGAAAAAGACACCGACCTGGACGCCCTCCGCAAGCGGCCCGACTTCCAGAAACTGCTGGCCTCGCTGCCCGAACTCGCTCCATCGCCTCGCGTGGTGCGGTGAGCAGGGAGAGAATCCAGGTCGTGCGGTCACTTCTTCTTGGCAGGGGTGTCGGGGCGGGGTTCGACGAGCGCTCGCTTCGCCCAGGTGTCGTACTGGGTTGCAAACTGCTTGACCTTGTCCGGATGCTTTGCGGCCAAGTTGGTCGATTCGACGCGGTCGGAGGCGAGGTCGTACAGTTCCCAGGGTTGCCCTTGTTTGGCGACTAATTTCCAGTCGCCGACCCGCACTGCCCGGTTCCGCTCGTGTTCCCAGTAGATGGCGTCTCGTGCCAGCGGCTTGTCCGCGAACACGGGGCGAAGGCTCTTGCCTTCCAGTGGCGTGGCGTCGTTCGGGTAGGTTGCTGCCGCGAGGTCGATGCAGGTTGCCGCGATGTCGATCAGGTGGCCCGGTTGTTTCCTCAATTCCCCCTTCGTGGTAATACCCTTCGGCCAGTGGGCGACGAGTGGGGTGCTGATGCCACCCTCGTGAACCCAGTGCTTGTACTCGCGGAACGGCGTATTGCTAACGTTCGCCCAGCCCCGGCCGTAGGCGACGTAGGTGTCGTCCGGGCCGGGCATCACCTTCGGCCCCATCCGCACCGGGAACCCGTCGCGGGTCTGCTTCGGCACGCTACCGGCTGCCGCGAATTCTTCCGGCTTCATCACCGGGAACGGCGGCTTCTCCGGGCGTTCGATGTTGGGGTGGTTCGCGTTCCCGGTCCGGCCTTGAACTTCCGCGCAACCGCCGTTGTCTTGAAGGAACAGGATGAGAGTGTTGTCGAACTGCCCGGTCCGTTTCAACTCCGCGACGAGGGTGCCGATGCCCCGGTCCATGCGGTCCACCATTGCCGCGTAGACCTCCATGCCTCTCGCCTCCCACCTCTTGTCCGCCACTTTGGACCAGTCTTCAGCTTGTGGAGAGAGGCCCTGCTTCGGGTCGATCAACCCGAGCTTGGCGGCCTTCTCGAAGCGCGCTTGGCGAATCGGTTCATAGCCCGCGTCGTACTTCCCCTTGTACTTGGCGATGTCCTCCGGCAGCGCGTGCATCGGCCAGTGGGCGGCGGTGTAGGCGACGTACAAGAAGAACGGTTTGCCGCCGTGATCCTTCGCGTGTTCCCCAACAAACCGTGCCGCCGAGTGGGAGATTGCGTCGGTGTAGTAGTACGTCGCGGGCTTGTACTCCGGGTCGGCGTAGGGCGAGATCATCGTGTGATCGCGGACGAGGGACGACGGGTCGTAGTAGCTACCAGCCCCACCAATGGTGCCGTAGAAGCGGTCGAACCCACGCCCGAGCGGCCAGTTATTCTTCGGGCCATTTTGGCCGGTGTGCCGCGTCACGTGCCACTTGCCGACCGCGTAATTGCGGTAGCCCGCCGGTTTCAACACCTCCGCAATGGTGCGGCACGACGAGTTCAAGTTCCCGGTGTAGCCCGGCTTCCCCTTGTCGTCCATCATGTGCCCGACGCCGGCTTGGTGCGGGTACAGGCCCGTCAGCAGGCTGGCGCGCGTGGGACAGCAGCGGGCGCAGTTGTAGAACTGCGTGAACCGCACGCCGTTCGCAGCCAGCGCGTCCAGGTTCGGCGTGGCGATCTCCCCGCCGTAACAACCCAGGTCCGAAAACCCCATG
Organism: Fimbriiglobus sp.; assembly: GCA_043716965.1. Lineage (GTDB taxonomy): Bacteria > Planctomycetota > Planctomycetia > Gemmatales > Gemmataceae > Fimbriiglobus. The sequence continues at coordinate 1,526 of JAYSXU010000572.1, read as the reverse complement.
TCGTCACTTAGGATAACGACGATGTTCGGCTTCGTCTCGACACGTTCGGCAGCGAACAAACCGATCGGTGCAATGGCTGCCAGCGCCATCGTCAGAATCTCGCGTCTCATCGTGTCACCTCGTTGTGTGAACGTGCTATGGACTCATCCAAGAATTACTTCCACATCCTCACGTAACGATCAGTCCCAGAGATCGCTCGGTACGATTGAGTAATTCCACTGTGGACAGAGGTCGTCCCGCAGAATGTTGATTCCCTCCATCTCGTGGCGCGTGACCTTGATCCCCTTTGGATAACCCCGAGGCTGCCATTGCGCACTCACACGCAAACCGCCCTCTGTCCTTGTCCCACGCAGACACGACAACATCACCTCCGGACTCCGCAACGGAATTCCCGACCAATTCGTACTGATCGGACCGAACAAACGATGCTCCACCGGGTTCCACTTCGATGCCCCCGTCGGATAGTGGCAGACGTTCACCACCAACCCAAAACGGTCGGCCAAGCTTTGCAGCCGGTACTTCCACACGCGCGGGCGACAACCATTGCTGCCGCCCGCGTCGGCCAGGATCAAAATCACTCCGGCTTGCGGATACCGTCGCGACCCGATCCGACTCCACCAGCCCGCAATGGCATCGACCGCGAACGCGGGCGTGTCCGCCGACGTGCCGACCACCATGTGCCCACGGTTGGCCAGCACGTCGTAGACGCCATACGGCACCGCCTTGTACTCCGCATCCGAAAGAAAATCGTGGACGTTCACCTCGGTGCCGCTCGGACACCAGGTCGCACCCGCGTTCTTGAAGTTGCCGATCAACTCCTTCTTCTTCGTATCGACGCTCAGAATCGGCCAACCCTCGGCTCGGAACTCCGCGATCTTCTCCTCCACGAACAGAAATTGACGATTGCGGTCGGGGTGCGCCGGTCCGGTGAAACGCTTGACGTTGACGTGCAGATTGTAATCGAGATCGCCCAGAAGATTGCCGACCGTGGTGGGGCTGGCGAAATGGCCGCCGCGGCCGAGTTCGTCGCTGAGCGTTTGCAGGCTGCGGCGGACGAATTTGTCGGCGGTCATCGGGTTGCCGCCGGTGGCCGGTTCGACCAACTCTTTCAGAGCCGCGACGATTTCTGGATCACTTTTTTGACGGCCGGCCTCCCTGCGCCGGGATTGCGGATGCGATCAACCGGCCGTCCCGCGAGATCGGTGTCGAGTTCTTCGCGGCCACGGCGGATCGTGTCGGGGTGAAGGCCGGTGATCTGCGACAGCAGGGTATCGCCGCCGTAGCCGATCTTCTGGGACTCCAGGGCCGCCAGCCAGCGACGTTGCTGTTCGTTAAGGCGGCTCAGCACAAGGTTGATATTGCGGTGGAGCAGGCGTTCGGGGTGATCGTCACCCGTGATGCAAGCGGCACATTGGCATGGGTGAACGGCGATTGCGGACATGGCGAACCCCTCCGTGAGCTACGTCCCAAGGCGAGGGTCAGTTTACTGAGCTCATTGCTGGAAGTAATAGTTGGATGAGTCCTTA
>JAYSXU010000571.1:0-3712 GCA_043716965.1 Fimbriiglobus sp. | reverse complement strand
GACTTACGTCCCCCGCTCGGGAAGAAATGATTCCAACGCCCGCCGTCTGTTTCGATTCCTTAACACGCCCGCATCATTTGGAAGAATCTTGTCCGCGCTCGCGGAATTTTACTTGCAATTGGTACTGCAAGAGCATCAGATATCCATTACAAAAGTGTTGTGATGGGTTTCGAGAGACAGTAATCTAGTCGCTGTGACATCGGGGCGCGTCGCCCAAAACAACGCAGGAGATCACCTCTATGGCTGAAAGTCAACAACACAAACTGGACCGGGTTCGCCCGCCACGGGTGCAGATCACCTACGATGTCGAAACCAACGGCGCGATGGAGAAGCGGGAACTCCCGTTCTTGGTCGGCGTGATGGCCGAACTCTCGGGGCACCGCCCCCAGGACGAAATCGGCCCCATCAAGAGCCGCGACTTCAAAGAGATCGACCGGGACAACATCGACGCGGTCATGAAGGACGCCGCACCGGTACTGAACCTGAGCGTGGCCAACAAGTTGACGGACGACAACTCGAACCTGCGGGTGGCCCTGAAGTTTGAAGGCATGCAAGACTTTTCCCCGTACAAAGTCGCCGACCAGATCGCCCCGCTAAAAGAATTGTTGGAAATGCGCAAGCGGTTGGACGAAGTCCTGTCTAAGATCAGTACCAACGAACAACTCGCCGATGTCCTTCAAGATGTCATCAACAACAGCGAAAAGGTCCAAAAGCTAGCCAAAGAGTTGGGTACCGAGACACCGGCAAAAGAGGGGGCCTAAACCATCATGGCGAAGTCAGACGCAGCCGGTGCCGCACCGGCAACGACCACCACAACGACGACCGATGGTGGCCTGCTCGAACAAATTCTCACGGCGACGAAACCGAAGAACGACAACCAAAAAGCGCAGAACAAACAGTTCATCGAAGCGGTCGTCCAGCAAGCCCTTGCCGCCGAACCGGGGTCGGTGGTTGCGGGCGACATCGAGCGGACGATCCAAGCCTGGAAGGCCGAGATTGACCGGAAATTGTCCGCGCAGTTGAACGAAGTCCTGCACCACCCGGACTTCCAAAAGCTCGAAGGCACGTGGCGCGGCCTAGATTACCTCGTCAAGCAGAGCGAAACGAGCGCCACGCTCAAGATCAAGGTGATGAACACCAACAAGCGGCAGCTTTTCAAGGACTTCGAGCTGGCCCCGGAGTTCGACCAAAGCACGCTGTTCAAAAAGGTGTACGAAGCGGGGTACGGCCAACTGGGCGGTAGCCCGTTTGGGATGCTCGTGGGGGATTACGAGTTCGACGGCAAGTCGGCGGAAGACGTGGGCTTGTTGCAACACATCTCCGGCGTCGCGGCGGCGGCGCACTCGCCGTTCGTTTCGGCAGCCGGCGCGGACATGTTCAGCCTGAATTCCTACACGGACCTGAACGCCCCGCGTGACCTCGAAAAGATCTTCCTCAGCCAAGAGTACACAGTCTGGAAGAGCTTCCGCGAGTCCGAAGACTCTCGGTACGTCGCCCTGACAATGCCACGGGTTCTCGCCCGACTTCCTTACGGGAGTGGCAAGGCCGACCGGCGCATCGACGAGTTCAGTTACGAAGAAGGCGTCGATGGGACCAACCACGACAAGTACCTGTGGATGAATTCGGCCTGGGCGATGTCGGCGCGAATGACCAATGCGTTCGCCAACGACGGGTGGTTCATGCGGACCCGTGGCGTCGAAGGCGGCGGTCAAGTGGAAGGCTTGCCGTTGCACATCTTCGAGCAAGCCGGGGGCAAGACCGCCAAGTGCCCGACCGAAGTGCTGATCCCCGACCGCCGCGAGGCGGAACTGAGTAAACTGGGGTTCTTGCCACTGTTGCACTACAAGGACACGGACAAAGCCGTGTTTCTCGGGAGTCAATCGACGCAAAAGCCGAAGGTTTATTTTGCGAACGACGCGACCGCAAATGCCGAACTTTCGACGAAATTAAACTATATGCTCTGTGTGTCTCGCTTCGCGCACTACTTGAAGGCGATGGCCCGCGACAAGATCGGTTCCTTCGCCGAACGCGGGGATATGGAACTTTGGCTGAACAATTGGATCAATAACTATGTCGTTCCGAACCCGGAAAGTGTCGGCGACGCCACCAAGGCCCGGTGCCCGCTGCGGGAAGCCCGCGTTGAAGTCACCGAAGTGAAAGGCAAACCGGGCTGGTACCAGGCCATCGCCCACTTACGACCGCACTTCCAACTGGAAGGCTTGGCGACCTCCATGCGGTTGGTCGCCGAACTGCCCCAGAAGAAGGGATAACCTTGTTGGGTGTTCCAACAAGGATTGAACGGGTTGATCTGTTTTTGTCCGGAGGGGAATTCGTCTGGCCTATGGGGCCAACGGATCCACCTCCCAACTGGATCGGTCTCGAACCGAACCGAAGAGGAATTTCATCATGGCATTAGACGCACACCTCGACTTAAAAGCCGGTAGCATCAAAGGCGAGTCGAAGGAAAAGGGCTACGAAGACCAAATTCAATTGCTGAGCTGGGGGTGGGGTGCCACCAACCAAGGCTCCAGCGCGCACGGTACGGGTATGGGTTCGGGCAAAGTCCACATGCAGGACTTCCACTTTACCCAGCAAATGTGTACCTCGTCGCCGGAACTGCTGCTCAACTGTGCGACCGGTCAGCACATCGCGAAAGCGATTCTGACGTGCCGCAAAGCGGGCCAGAAAGCGGAACAACAAAAGTTCCTCCAACTGACCTTCACGGACCTGCTGATTTCGTCGTACCAAACCGGCGGCACCGACGGCGGCACCGGCTTGCCCGTGGAGTCCATTTCGTTCAACTACTCGAAGATCGAAATGGAATACTTTGTCCAGGACGAAAAGGGCGTTACGAAACCGGCCGGCAAGACGGGCTACGACCTCAAGAAGAATTGCAAAGTCTAATCGCTGTTGCTTTTTGCCTAGCCCCGGCCATCTGGTCGGGGTTTTTCATTCGCAGGTTGCTGGTGGTCGCGGTCCGTTCTTGTAGGTCGTGGTCGAGGCTTGGCGAGGCCCGACATCCGACAAGGAACGGGAAATGACCAACCGGGCTTTCGCGTGGGAGCCGAGTGTCGGGCCTCGTCGTAAAGCCTCCTCGACCACGACCTACAAAACACACTTCCGCACATGGACGATTTTCTGCCTTCCATCTTTGACCGGCTGATTGATCCCTCGCTGGCGACCAATCGGTGGCGGTACTCGCTCTCCCAAGTCGAAGCGGCGGTGCTTCGGGATTTGAACGATTTGCTCAACACCCGCAGGCCGTTGCGCGATTACTTCGCCGGGCTAGACGAAGTCGAGCGGTCGATTGCGAACTTCGGCCTCATGGACTTCACGCACTTGAATGCCAACTCGGCGGAAGCGCGGGCCGAATTCGCGGAGCACCTCCGCGACACCATTGAGTTGTACGAACCCCGACTCACGAAAGTGGTTGTGATCGCCCGTAGCCCGGAAGACGTCCAATCGGAAGACCCAACGCTGTTCAAATTCGGGGCGGTTTATTTGCGGATTCGGGCGACTTTGAAGCTCGACCCGTTCCCGATTGACGGCATCCTCTTCGATACCATGCTCGATCTCAACTCGGGCGTCCATAAAGTCAGTCAACCCGGAGTGCTGCGATGAGCCGGGAATTGTGGCCGTTTTACTGGAAGGAATTGAACTTTCTCCGCGACCAGGCGAAGGAGTTCGCCAAGGAGTACAAGGAACAAGCGGG
>JAYSXU010000058.1:0-19097 GCA_043716965.1 Fimbriiglobus sp. | reverse complement strand
TTTGATTCGTGTGATTCGTGTGATTCGTGTGATTCGTGGTGACTGTTTTGAGCCAAGGAGTGTTGATGCCAGGGTCGTACCAACTACCACCGCCGGGGGAACCGCTGTTGCGGGTGCATGGTGTGAACCACACGTTCGGCAGTGGGGACGCGAAGACTCAGGTGCTTTTTGACAACAACCTCGAAGTCATGCCCGGTGAACTGGTCATCATGAGCGGGCCGTCGGGGTCCGGGAAGACGACGATTCTGACGCTCATCGGTGGCCTGCGGAGTTTGCAAACCGGCGACATCCAAATCTGGGACGGCGTGCTGGGGAAGTACCACAGTTTGATGGGACTCGATGAAGCCGGGCTGGTGCAAACGCGGCGACTGATCGGGTTCATTTTTCAACGGCACAACCTGTTCGATTCGTTGAAGGCGACTCAGAACATTCAGCTTGCCCGCGAACTCTTCCCTGCCGGTCCGGACGATGCTGCCGAAGTTCAAATGCTGCTAACCTATGTCGGCCTAGCCGCGAGAACGGGCTACAAACCGGCGGGCTTGTCCGGCGGGCAACGGCAACGGGTAGCCGTGGCGCGGGCGCTCATCAACAAGCCTAAGTTGATTCTCGCCGACGAACCCACTGCGGCGTTGGACGCGAACTCCGGGCTGGCGGTCATCACGTTGCTGCAACACTTGGCCCGCGAACGGGACGCCGTGGAGACGGCGAAGCTAGTACGCAAACCCGGCGAGCCGGATGACGAAACAGGCCGCCTGACCGAAGAGCAAGCCAAGCTGTTGCCGGAACTGACCCGCGAGAAAGGCTCCACGAGCTTGATCGTCACCCACGATTCGCGGATCATGAACCGCGCCGACCGCATCGTTCACATGGAGCGCGGCAAGATCATGTCGAACGTGGTCGTGGCGGAGCGACTGTTTGTGGCAGAGGGGTTGCGAAAGTGCGGGTTCTTCGCCGCGATCCTTCCGGAACAGCAACAGGCGATCGCCGATAGCGTCTGCATCGGATTACACCCCGACATCCCGGTCCGCACCGTGGACGCGGCAAGGTTGCGGTGCTGTGTGGAAGTGTTTCGCGCCGGTGACGCGATTATTCGCCAGGGCGATCCGGTCACGGAAGCGAGCCTGTTTTACCTGATTCGCCGGGGCGTGGTTCGCATTGAACGGGACGACGGTTCCGGCGTTCGCGGGGTCGCGGACCTGGGGCCGCAAGATTTCTTTGGTGACCGTTCCTTGGTGACGAACGAACCGCGCAGCGCCACCGTGACTGCCACCGGGACCGTCGAGGTTTACACGATCGGTCGGGAAATTTTCCGCCAGTACGAGGCGACCAGTCGGCCGTTTATCGAGCGGATTCGCCGAGTTTATGGTCAAGTGTAAGGTAGAATGGAGACGGCGGAGATACCGAGAATCGAGATCAGCACGATCGTTACGACTGGTTGTCGGGATTTTCCCGGACTTACGCGAATTGCCTGCTTGACCACTGTTAGGATGACCGAATAAATTGTGTTAGTTTACGGAAGTGGTCTTGTGGTCTATACTTGTCCATTATATCCAGGATAAAGCCGGGGCAAGGTTTCACCCGGCCTGACCGAGAGAGTTACGGCGTGAAGGCGATCATCAGCGACATTCACAGCAACCTGGAAGCCCTCCAAGCTGTGCTGGCGGACATTAAATCCCAGGGCATCACCGAGATTTACTGTCTCGGCGATGTCGTCGGGTACGGCCCCAACCCGCGGGAGTGTATCGACCTCATCATCGACTGCAAGCTCGTGCTGATGGGCAACCACGACCAAGGGGCGATGTTCGACCCGGACGGGTTCAACGCCTCCGCGGAGCGGGCGATCTTCTGGACCCGCGCGCAACTCGAATCCGGCCCCGAGCCGAAAGCGGTCCGCGAAAAGCGTTGGGAGTTCCTCGCCGAACGGCCCCGATCGCACCGCGAGAACGGCCACCTGTTCGTCCACGGCTCCGCCCGCAACCCGTTGAACGAGTACGTGTTCCCCGAGGACATTTACAACCAACGCAAGATGGAGCGGATTTACGCGCTCGTGGAGAAGTATTGCTTCCAAGGCCACACGCATGTGCCGGGCATCTTCACTGAAAGCTTGCAGTTCATTTCGCCGGAAGACATGAGCGGCACGTACAAACTGGACGGCAAGAAAACCCTCTGCAACGTCGGGTCCGTCGGCCAACCCCGTGACGGCAACTGGCGCGCCTGCTACGTAACCCTCGACAACGAAACCATCACCTTCCGCCGCGTCGAGTACGACGTGGACAAGACCGTGAAGAAAATCTACGACGTGTTGGACTTGGAAAACTTCCTAGGCGACCGCCTGCGCGAAGGCCGATAAAGCATCAAAGCCCATGAACGATCGTTCATGGGCTTTCTGATTGGCTTTGAATCACGGGTGTCGCCCCACGATGTACACACACTTTCGCTGCATACTGGTTCGCAAACCGCACGCACTCCAGCATCGTCCGCCCTTCCAATTGCCCGCACACGATTGCTGCCGTGAACGCATCCCCGGCACCCACGGTGTCGATCACTTGCGTCGGGACACCACTCACTGAGCCAATCTCCCCGGCTTTTGACGCGAACCGTACCCCCTCTGCACCGCAGGTCCGGTACACCGCCTGCAAATCGAATTCTTGACGTAATTCTTCGATCGTGGCCGACTCATCAAAGTGAGTCAGTGGAATTAAGTCGATGAGCGTGGCCAGTTCGTTGTCCGCGATTTTCACGATGTCGGCTAATTCACAACTGGCGCGCAGAACGTCTCGGGTGTAGTAGTGTTGTCGCAGATTGGCATCGAAAACCCGCAACGTCTCGGCAGACCGGGATGATGTCACGAATCGGCGGATGGTTGTTCCCGATGGCTCGCTTCGTTGCGCCAGTGTGCCGAAGCAGACTGCCCGGCAGACTGACGCTAAATTTTGCACTCGTTCGTTCCATTCCAGCGCATCCCACGCCACGTTTTCAGTGATGCGGTAACTGGGTTGGCCGTCGGTCAGGGTCACTTGCACGGTGCCGGTCTCGTGCTGGCCGTCCGTCTGGATGAACTCGTCGCTGAGTCCCAATCCGATCACGGCTTCCCGCAACTCGCGCCCGAGATCGTCGTTGCCCACACGCGACACAATCACCGCTTCGTGGCCAAACTGATGGCAGTGAAAGGCAAAGTTGAACGGCGCACCCCCTGCTACCTTGCGGCCATCCGGGAACACGTCCCAAAGCAACTCACCGATGCCAACGATGCGGTTCATCTGTCGTACTCCATTCTGCAAAATGTCCGAAGCCGCCGATTAATTTCGGTGTTTCACGCTGTTGTTCCGGTTCGGCCACGGTTAGATTCTGCTCAACGATTCGGATTATTCCAAAATTCTTTGACGCTGCTGGGCCGGGTATCTCGCTGATATCGTAGGAGGATTGCCATGATGACTGAAGAAACCCTTTTTGACCTGGTCCTGAACAGCACACCGAGTGAGCGGGCGGCATTGCTCGACCGCGAGTGTGCGGGCAACCCGGCGTTGCGTGCCCGGATCGAAGCCCTGCTGGCTGCGGACGAACACCCTGGTTCCCTTTTGGACCCGCGACCCACGCCATCCGACAACGCGACCCACTCCTACGGGGACGGAAAGTTACCAACGACAGCGAGTCTTTCGTCGCCACAAGACGGGCAAGGCACTGTCCTGGCGGGTAAGTACAAGTTGATCGAACCGATCGGCGAAGGCGGCATGGGCACGGTTTGGCTGGCGCAACAATCGGAGCCGGTGAAACGCAAGGTGGCGGTGAAGCTCATCAAGCGGGGGATGGATTCGCGGCAAGTGATCGCGCGCTTTGAAGCGGAGCGGCAGGCGCTAGCGATGATGGACCACCCGAACATTGCCAAGGTGTTCGACGGCGGCCTGACCCCGGACGGCCGACCGTTCTTTGTGATGGAGTTGGTGAAGGGGACGCCGATCACGGAGTATTGCGATCAACGCAAGCTCAGCCCGCAACAACGCCTCGAACTGTTCGTGCCCGTGTGTCAGGCGATTCAACACGCGCACATGAAGGGCGTGATCCACCGCGACATCAAGCCGTCGAACGTGCTGATCGCACTCTACGACGACAAGGCGGTGCCGAAGGTGATCGACTTCGGCGTGGCAAAGGCGACGGGGCAACAGCTTTCCGAACACAGCATCAACACCGGCTTGGGCGGGGTGGTCGGCACGCCGGAGTACATGTCCCCGGAGCAAGCCACGCTGAACAATCTCGACATCGACACCCGCAGCGACGTGTATTCCCTCGGTGTGCTGCTGTACGAGCTGCTGACCGGGTCAACGCCCGTGGACCGCAAGTCCCTCGGCAAGGCCGCACTGCTCGAAATCCTCCGCATCGTCCGTGAGGTCGAAGCCCCAAAGCCGAGCGCCAAGCTCAGCACGATCGACATCTTGCCCAGCGTCGCCGCGAATCGCGGCACCGAGCCGGCGAAGCTCTCCAAGCTCATGCGCGGCGAACTCGACTGGGTCGTGCTGAAGGCGCTCGAAAAGGACCGCACCCGCCGCTACGACACCGCCAACGGCTTGGCCCGCGACATTCAGCGATACCTTGCGGATGAGATCGTGGAGGCAAGGTCGCCGAGCGTGGGCTATCGGCTGAGGAAGTTCGTAAGTCGGCACAAGGGGCAGGTGATCGCCACGAGCCTGGTGCTGTTCGCGCTGGTGGCCGGCATCGCGGGGACGACGGTGGGGTTGATCCGGGCGAATCGGGCGGCGGAGGCTGAGCGCATCGCCAAGGAGGACACGGAGGAGCAGAAGGGGAACGCCCTCCGCTCGGCCGAGCGAGAGACCGACGAGCGGCAGAAGGCCGACGCCGCGAAGGTCGAGGCTCAGGCCAAGGAGGCTGAGGCGAACGCGGTGGTGAAGTTCTTCGAGGAGCAGGTGTTCGCGGCGGCCCGGCCGAAGGGGCAGGCCGGTGGCCAGGGCGCGGGCGTGACCCTGCGCGACGCCATCGCCGCCAGTGTGCCGGCCATCGAAAAGGGGTTCGCCGAACAGCCGTTGGTCGAGGCGCGGCTGCGGCATGCGCTGGGCAAAACATTTCAATACCTCGCCGAGTATGAGCAGGCCCGCGCCCAAAACGAGCGGGCACGGGCACTCTTAGCCCGGCACCGCGGCCCGGAACACCTGGACACGCTCCGAAGCATGCACAACATGGCCAACAGCTACGACGACCTGAACCGCCCCGCCGACGCCCTCAAGCTGCGCGAGGAGACGCTGGCGATTATGAAGCGGGTACTGCCCCAGGACCACCCAAACTCACTCATGAGCATGATGACCCTGGCCGGCAGCTACGCGGCCCTGAACCGACCTGCCGACGCCCTCAAACTGCAAGAGGAGACGCTGGCGATCCAGAAGCGGGTGCTGCCCCAGGACCACCCGGACACGCTCATGAGCATGAACAACCTGGCCCTTAGCTACGCGGCCCTGAACCGGCCCGCCAACGCCCTCAAGCTCCGCGAGGAAACGCTGGCGATTATGAAGCGGGTGCTGCCCAAGGACCACCAGCACACGCTCACGAGCATGCACAACTTGGCCGGCAGCTACGCGGCCCTGAACCGCCCGGCCGACGCCCTCAAGCTCCGCGAGGAGACGCTGGCGATCCAGAAACGGGTGCTGCCCCAGAACCACCCGGACACGCTGGCGAGTATGAACAACCTAGCCGCCAGCTACGAGGCCCTGAACCGCCACGCCGACGCCCTCAAACTGCGCGAGGAAGTGCTGGCGATTCGCAAGCGGGTGCTGCTCAAGGACCACCCGGACATGCTCACGAGCATGTACAACCTAGCCCTTAGCTACGCGGCCCTGAACCGGCCCGCCGACGCCCTCAAGCTCCACGAGGAGACGCTGGCGATCCAGAAGCGGGTGCTGCCCAAAGACCACCCGGACACGCTCCGAAGCATGCACAACATGGCCAACAGCTACTACGCCCTGAACCGCCCCGCTGACGCCCTCAAGCTCCGCGAGGAGGTGCTGGCGATCCGGAAGCGGGTGCTGCCCCCGGACCACCCGGACACGCTCCTGAGCATGAACAACTTGGCCGTCAGCTACGCGACCCTGAACCGCCCCGCCGACGCCCTCAAACTGCAAGAGGAGACGCTGGCGATCCAGAAGCGGGTGCTGCCCAAAGACCACCCGGACACGCTCGGGAGCATGTACAACTTGGCCAGTTCGCTGATCCAGCTCGATCGCGGCATCGAAGCGATCCCGCTCCTCGACGAGTTCCTCGCCAAGGCCCGCACCAGCCCAGCCATGAATTCCCGGCTCATCCCGCGTGCCTTGAGCCTCCGCGCGGAGCACTTCCAAAAGACCGGCGACCCCGCCGGCTGCCGGGCGACGGCGGAGATGTGGGAGCAGCTGAACCGCGCGGACGCCGTCAGCCTGTACGACGCCGCCTGCTTCCGGGCAGTCGCCGCCGGCGTCCAGGCCAAGGCTCCGGGAGCGGACTCCGCCAAACTCGCCCAAGACGACGCCGACCGGGCGATGCAGTTCTTGCACAAGGCTGTGCAGGCGGGCTACAAGGACGCCGCCCACATGAAGCAGGACACCGACCTCGACCCGCTCCGCGACCGCGACGACTTCAAGAAGCTGCTCGCGGAGTTGGAGCAGAAGTTTCCACCGCCGAAGAAGCCAGACCCGCCACAACCGACGAAAAAAGAGTGACTCACCAAAAACCCCAACGAAGCCAAGAAGTGGCGCGCTGAACGTGCGAAGTACCCGGAGGTTGCCCCAGCGCCACGGGTGGTGAAGTGACACAGGCGCGACCACGATGTAAGATAATGCCAAAGGAGTATCGCATGTCACACACGTTACCACTTATTGCGGCCCAACCGAAGTTAGCCGACTTGGTCGCGGGCTTGTCGCCGGGTGAGGAATTGATCCTGACGGCCGCCGGGGAACCCGTTGCAATCGTGACCCGGCCGAGTCGGATGTCGTGGCCCTGTCAGCCGGGATCGGCGAAGGATCGGTCTTTTTGGATGGCGCCCGACTTTGATGCCCCCTTGGCGGATTTTGCGGAGTACATGGAGTGACCCTGCTACTCGATACGCACGCCGTGCTGTGGTTCTGGTGGGACGATCCGCGACTGACGGCAACCGCAACCGCCGCAATCACCGACCCCGCGACGCGAAAACTGATCAGTCCGGCATCGGCGTGGGAAGTGGCCATCAAAGTGAGTCAGAAAAAACTCGACATCGGCGGGCCGTACCGAGGGTTCTTTCCCCAGCACATGCTCCGCAACAACTTCGAGTGGCTTGCCGTCACGGACGACCACCTCGCGTTGCTTGTCGATTTACCTTTCCATTACAAAGACCCGTTCGATCGACTGCTGATCGCGCAGGCGTTGGCCGAAGGCATCCCATTGGTATCCGCCGATGCGACGCTCGATCAGTACGGCATTCAACGAGTGTGGTAACTCGCCGTCGGCTCATCGAGCGATGCATCGCCACGAACAAGCCCGACGAAGCCAAGAAGTGGCATACCGAACGCGCGAAGTACCCGAAGTCGCACCGCAGCCACGGGTGGTGGTAAAATAGCCCCGCCATCGGGTACACTGACATTACTTCACGAGGGCTTGTTATGAGCGAACGGATCACCCTGGAACTCCCGGTTGAACTCGTGCGTCAGGCCCGCGAGTTGGCGGCCGCGACCAACCGCCCGTTCGAGGACGCTGTCGCCGACTGGATCGGACGCGCCATCGCCGACCCGCCGGTCGAGTCACTGCCCGACGCCCAGCTTCTGGCCCTGTGCGCCAGCCGATTGCCCGACGCCGAGCAGGACGAACTTTCCGATTTGCTCGCACGCAACCGCGAAGGCGAACTCTCCCCCGCCGACCGACCGCAGCTCGATGGGTTGCTCGCCGCGTACCGCCGCGGGTTGGTCGTCAAGGGCCGGGCTGTGAAAGAAGCCGTGTCTCGTGGACTGACCCCTCGGCTGGACGGCAATGCCGCGTGAGTACATCCCGGTCGCCATCGACCGGCAGGTCCGCGAGGTGGCTCGGCACTGCTGCGGGTATTGCCTCAGCCCGCAACGGCTCGTCATGGCACGACTCGAAATTGAACACGTCATCCCGGTGGCCAAAGGCGGGCCGTCGGACGAGTCGAACCTGTGGCTGAGTTGCCCGCTCTGCAACGGGGCGGAGAGCGACCGGACATCCGCCACCGATCCGGAAACGGGGCTAGATGTACCATTGTTCCACCCGCGAACTCAGGTGTGGTCCGAACACTTCCGGTGGTCCGATGACGGGCTTCGTATCCTCGGCAAAACGTCGAGCGGCCGCGCGACCGTTTCCGCACTTCACCTGGACAGCGACCCGGACGCCCTTCTGGTCCGCAGCTACTGGGTCCAAGCCGGGTGGCACCCACCGACCGACGGGTGACGCACACACCGAATTCGCCAAGTACCCGGAGCTGGCACCATCGCCACGGGTGGTAAAGTCATGCAGCGCGTGGCGAGCAGTTATGTACAATAGCAGTGGAGGATTTTGACATGCCGCTCCGCGACCACTTCCACCCGCCCGTCAGCCGCCGGGTTTCCTGGCAGGAAATCCACGGCGGTTGGCCGATGGTGATTGTTCAGCAGTTGAGAAAACAACTTCCGCCCGGCTACGTGTCGGGACCACTGGTGCATTCCGGCACGCAGATCGAAGTGGACGTTGCCACCTACGAGCGAGACGAGGCGCCGGCGGGCCTTTCGGGCACTGACTCCAACGGGGTTGCCACCGCCCCCTGGACGGTTGCCGCGCCGAGCTTGGCCGTCGAAACGGACATCCCCGACGACGACGAATTCGAGGTCCGCGTCTACGACGCCGAGCGCGACCGCACGCTCGTGGCGGTCATCGAACTCGTCAGCCCGGCCAACAAGGACCGCGTGGAGAGACGGAACCGCTTCGTCGGCAAGTGCGCGGCCCTGCTCCGCCAGGGCGTGGCGGTCAGCATCGTCGACGTGGTGACGACCCGGCAGTTCAACCTGTACGCCGAACTGCTGGCCTTTCTCGGGCAGACCGACCCGACGCTGAACGGCGAACCGGCGGCGATCTACGCCGCAGCGTGTCGCTGGGTGATGGGCGAACGGCGGGGAAAGCTCGAAACGTGGTCCCACGTGTTAGCGGTCGGTCAGCCACTCCCGACGTTGCCGCTGTGGCTCTCGCCAGTTCGCGTCGTCCCGCTGGACTTGGAGCAAAGTTACGAAAAAGCTTGCGACGACTTGAGCGTCCGATGACCGTCGAGCGCGCCAAATACCCGGACGTGGCGCCGCTTCCACAGGAGCGGAAGTGACCATCGGCGCGGAGGTGATAGAATGCGGTTGGAGGAAACTTGACATGGCGTTCAGCAACTTTACACTCGAATCCGCGTTGAATGAACTCGGTCTGTCGATGACGACGAGTCGTTCCCTTTTTGAAAATGTCCCCGCGATCGCCGTCGGGCCGTCGGTCGGGCATGTGCTCGAAACGATGGGTCAATTGGCCCTACGGGTCAATACTGAGAAGGCCCGTTCGGAATGGCTGATCGCCCCGGTACTCGGGGAAGTATGGGTTCGCGCCCGGCATACCATTTGTCTTCTGTCCGGCGTGGATTTCACAGTTGACAAAGAAGCGGGCTTGACGGGGGTAGTCGCTTTCCTGTTCGGCAAGGGGCCGCAAGTGTCGTTCATCACGGCACCCGTGTTGGCCGTCGTGGAAGGGAAGAACGAGAGCATTCCCGGTGGACAGGGGCAGTGTGTTGCGGAAATGGTTGCGACGCAACGGTTCAACCGGAAGGCCAACAATGCGATCGAAACCGTTTACGGGGTCGTGACCACCGGCAACAACTGGCTCTTTCATCGACTTCGAGGCACAGAACTGGCGATCGACACGCGGGAGTATTTGATTTCCGATATCGATCAGATCCTTGGCATATTAATGTACATCGTCGGCCACAACCCGATCACGCCGAACAAATGACCCGTGTCTGGGTGTCGGCATCATTGTTGACACTCGGCGATTTGCAACTGCCTCATCGACCTGTCCACCGCCACGAACAAGCCGGACGAAGTGAAGAAGTGGCCGGCCGAGCGCGCCAAATAACCGGACGTGGCGCCGCTGCCGCGGGTGGCGCTGTGATCTGTCAGCCCCGTGGTGGCACCAGCCGGGCGGCGGCGGCTTCCTCGCGGATCACGACGGCGGCGTCGAGACTGAACCCGTCGGCCATCAACTCGTCCAGCAGCCCCGGCAGCGAGAGTTGCGGCACGTCCAACAAGATGTCCACGTCCTGGATGAACCGTGGCCGGCCGCGGAGCTGAGTAGCGAGACCGCCGATCAGGGCGTAACGGATCGAGCGGGCCGCGAGCACGTCGGCCAGTCGCTCGACGGCCTGTACCAGATTGTCCGCAAGGTGGGTGTGGTCAGTTGGCATGGCGGTCCAGAAACTCCCGGACGGCGACTCGCGCCCGTTCTTCCTGTTGGGCGGTGTACCCACGCATGAAGTCGGCCTTCGGCGATCGCATCATCATCAACGTGCCAGCGGCGACCATCCCGTGGATGTTCCGCACCCGCTCGACCGGGGGTAATGCCCGGAACCGCGCGACTTCGTCGGCAATCACGTCTTCGTCTTTTGGGAATCGGATTGGCAAATTCATCGCTTGCACTTTTTCTCGCAGTTTACTGCATGAAGCCGGATAACTCCAGCCAAAAAACGCTGGGTCGTCGTGTGATCCGCCTTCCGAAGCGATCGACCAGCTCGTTGAGTTGTTCACTACGCCGAACAACCCCGACCAAGCCAAGACGTAGCAAACCGAACGCGCCAAGTACCCAGTCGTGGCGACGATGCCACGGGTGGTGAAGTGACAACCGACCGTGTCATGCTACAATGAATGAAAACATTCGAGGAAACATTATGTCGTTTCTATTCGTTCAAGACCCGCTGAATACGAGATTGGTAATGGCTGATACGCCATTGGAAATCTACGCCTCGGATGGCCGGTTGCTTGGCTACTTTACTCCGGCCAAGCAGCGACAACTTCGCCTGGAACCCCCAGCCAGCGAGGAAGAATTGACGCGGCGCGAAGCCGTCGGAAACGGACGGGCACTTGCCGACATTCTCCGCGACCTGGAGAAACGGGCGTGAACTTCACCACGATTTGGCTCGCATCACTTTCGCGCCACCACTCGCAGTCATCTTGCCTGTCAATTCTGAAACCGCTACCCTCGTCGTCAGTCAGGTCTGGGCATTCCAGCAACGACCGCCCCTATCACCAGTACCCACCTGCGAAGTGCTACAATATTGTCTGTCAAGGAGTTATTGATGTCCACGCCGTTGAGTCTGATTCTCTCGACCTCGACATCCGCACTTCGACGAGTGGCCGCGTACACGCTTCCGTCGGTGTTCGATCGGCGGATCCTCGATCTTGGCGAGCGTAAGGAATCGTTGACGGAGGAAGAACGAGAGGAACTGATCGCGTGGGTGCAATTCGCACAGGACCGCTCGATCGAGAAATTTGAGGCGGAACTTGCGCTGCGGCAATTGAAAGACGTGAGCGGACCATGAGTGCGCTTTCGCCACCGCTTCGGACAAAAGTCACCGAGCGAGCGTGCCATCGGTGTGAGTATTGCCATCTGCCCACGCGGGGCCAAGTGGCAACGTTTCCGATTGACCACGTCGTTCCCAAAAGTGCCGGTGGAGCGAACGACGACCGGAATCTCGCCCTGTGTTGTCCGCACTGCAACGCTCAGAAATGGAAAACTGCCGAAGCCATTGATCCCTCAACGAAGCGAACAGCACCCTATTTCAATCCCCGAAGCGATGTTTGGGAAGAACACTTCCGATGGTCAGAGGCCGAGTTGGGCCTCCTGATCGGAATCACCTCGATTGGTCGAGCGACGATCGTAGGACTTCAGATCAATGCCCCGACGATGCTCGAACTGCGAGAGCTACTCAACCAACTCGGTTTGTTGCCCGAAATCAACCACGACCGCAAGCACCTACCCGCGAAGTGACAACGTAGCAAACCGAACGCGCGATGTACCCCGAGGTCGCGCGCCGATGGCACGGGAGAAGTCGTGACGCCCGCACAACTGCTGCCGCTGGTTTATGCCGAGCTTCGCCGGGTGGCGGCGGCGAAGCTCGCGGCGGAGGCGCCGGGGTACACCCTGGATGCTACGGCGTTGGTTCATGAAGCGTGGTTGAAGTTGGCGAGTGCATCCGTGGAATGGAACGACCGGGCGCACTACTTGCGGACGGCGGCGACGGCGATGCGGCGGATTCTGGTGGATCGGGCACGGGCGAAGCGGACCCAGAAACGGGATGGCGGCCACCAATTGCCACTCGACGATTTCCCGGCCCCGTTGCCGGACGAAAAGCTTCTGGCCCTTGATGATGCTCTGGATCGACTCGCCGCGACGAAACCCGACCACGCGAAGTTGATCGAACTCCGGTTCCTGATCGGTCTGAGTGGCGATGCCGCCGCCACGGTGTTGGGCGTCTCGGCCGCGACTGCCGACCGGATGTGGCGATACACCCGCGCTTGGCTCCAAGTCGAACTCGGCACCATTGAATTGGGTTGACCATTTCCCGAACGCATATTTAGCGTCGAATTGCGCTGAAATCTCGGCGGAAAGATATTGCCAGAATCGCCGCAATCTCGGGGTTCTGTGGACGAACCTGTATTGGGCGACTCGTGTCTTGTTGCTGTCAACCGACCTCGCAGTCTGTTGGAAATATCGGGAATAATCTCGCCAATGCGGGGTCTTGACTTCGACCGTACTATGTCGCGGGTGACATCTGATACTTCATTTTCGTCACCCATCATCCCAACGTGAACCCAGCCGTTGAACCCGTGTCCACCCGGTGTGGAATTTCGGCGTCGTATTGGGTGTTTTGAAGGAGTCGCAACGTGATCGAAAGCCTTGGCACATCGGGTTGGTTGGTCGCCGGTGGGGGGATGGCCCTCGGCCTCGTCACCGGAATGTGGGATAAAATTAAAACGCTCGCTTGGCGAGTGCTGAACCTCGCCGTGCAGCGGATCGAAGTGCCGACCCAAGCCGGGCACGAAGCGCTGACCGCGTACTTGATCTCGCAGTACAAGCGGTCACGCAACTACGACCGCATGTTCGGCGCGTCGTGGGAATTCCAGCGTGACGGTCGCTACGGACTGATCCCCTACGAACAGTTCGGCAACCGCACGCTGATCCTGTGGAACGGCTGGTACCCGTTTCTGTTTTCCAACCAGCAAGAACAGAAGTCGAGCAGCAAGGAAGGCTCCGGGCACAACAGCAACGCCACAAAAGTGTACTCGACGCTGACCTTCATCCGTGGCACGTTGGACGTGGAAAAGATCCTGCGCGAAGCGTGTACTGTTCGTAACCAGATTTCGTGGGCCGCCGAGGAAGCGGAGCAGGAATCGAAGACGCGGTTCGTGATTCACCACGTGCCGAAACGCGGCGACCACGACAGCGACAACGATTCCGGCAGCAACGGCCTCGCGTGGTACCAACAGGGCACGTACCGATTGCTGGCCCACAAGCCGGACGAGTTGGGCAAGCGGCCAACGATGAACGGCAAGGCGCTCGACAACCTGATTTTCCCGCAGCGGATTAAAGACCTCATCAAGGAAATCGAATTGTGGCGTAAGAGCCGCGATTGGTACCGCGAAAAGGGCATCCCGTGGAAACGCGGGTGGATGTTGTACGGCCCTCCTGGCACGGGGAAAACCGCACTGGCACGTGCCTTCGCCGAAGACATGAACATGCCGATCTACGTCTACAACTTGGCGGAGATGAGCAACCACGAGTTGATGCGGACGTGGTCCGAGATGCAGATGAACGTGCCGTGCATTGCATTGATCGAAGACATCGACAACGTGTTTCACGGCCGGGAAAACGTGTCGCGGAAAAACGCGCCGATGTCCATGATGATGCCGTCGATCAAGAAGGACGACGACGACAGTGACCGGGGCCGAAGCGGTGGCATGATGATGCCGCTCACCTTCGACTGCTTACTGAACTGTCTCGACGGCGTGGAGCGATCGGACGGGATTTTCACGATCATCACGACCAACGACATCAGCAAGATCGACCCCGCCCTCGGCCAACCACGAAAGCTGCCTGATGGCAACGTCGAGTTCATCAGCACCCGACCGGGGCGAGTCGATAAGGCCGTCGAACTGGGGTACATGGACCCAATCGACAAGAAGAAGATGGCCCGCCGTATTCTGGGCGCTTACGAGAAGCAATACCTCGAAGTGATCGACTTCGTCGATCGGTTCGCCGACCTGCAAGAAACCCCCGCCCAGTTCCAAGAACGGTGTGCGCAAATCGCGCTCAAGTGCTTCTGGCAGGAGCAAACCGCCATGAAGGAACTCAAACCCAGCGCCGCCACCGTCGCGGAGCATCTGCTGAACGGGGAAATGACGAGCAAGCATTAACTTCGAGGGATACTTTGCCACAAACAGCATCACCCGGCCAATTGGTCGGGTGATGTCGTTTATTACGATGTGCCTTTCGATTTTGGCGAACCGGCTGCGTTAGCTGCCGGGTGGACTGTCACCAGCGTGTGGCTGGTTGTTTCCCGGATGTGGCGAACCACCCGGCGACTGACGTCGCCGGTTCGCCGGGAATGCCAAGGCACCCTCTCGCCAGGCCACGGAACCTGACCCACATCGAGAACGATAGTCCCGGTTTCCAGACCCGTCACAAGCTGTTCGCAAACCGATTCAACCGTGTGCTTAGGTCGAGAGTGACACGGATGCGGCCAGCGGCTTTCGCTCCCTGTTGTGGCGCCACGACGCCGCAACCGAGGCCGTGTCTCGACTTACAAACTACTTAGGGGGAAAACAATGACCTCGGAAGCCCTGCCCCAACGGGGTAGAAAATGAAGATCAATCGACAAAATTCCGCCAGCAAATGTACCGTTCACCCCGGAACGCTGGTGCCTAACCCAAGTCGAGGTCTAGCCTATTGCTTCCCCAACAAAAATTGGACCGCGATCAGTAGTTGGCCCTGCCCGTCCTTCTGATTGCGGACAATCTTGGAGAGGATCGCACACGTCGCAACGGCCGTCACGGTCGGGAATGACACGAACGCATGGGACATGGAAACGGGTTCGGACACCACGCAGCAAAGGCCGGTCGCGGAAATATCCTGGGTTCGTGCGGTAATCGGTAAGGCCACGTTCAGTTCGTCGTCAATCGCGTAGAGGCCGATCGGAAGGTCGGTGGGGAACCGGGGGGACCGGCGACGTTCCTCTAAATTTTGCAGACTGCGGCGCAAATTCTCCATCATCTCCGCGACCGCAACTGGCACCTGTTTGGCGTTGGATTCTAAGCCCCCGATTGACCGGCCCAGCACGACAATCTCCGCCGATGCCAGCTTCGTGGACGTGGTCTGGATGGTCAATTCGACACCGGGCCGGCTCCGTTTCGACGATTTCCGGACCAAGTAAGTGTCGCCCGACAATTGTAAATACTGAAGTGACCACTCGTCTGTGAACACGACCAATTTCAGTTGGATCATGTCCTGAGTCAGCCGCACTGGGAAGCGGAACGCCCAGCGGCCGTCGGCTTGGCGCACGGCCGTGGCCGCAGTCGTGCCGTGCGAGTTCGTCGGCACCATTTGCATGACCGCTTCCACGAAAGCCGTTGGCGTTGGCAGCGTCACATTGGAGACGATCGGGCCGTCAAATCGGGCGATGGATTCGACGAGTCGAACTTCATCGAGACAGCACCCGTCCGAGGAAGGGGGTTGCAACGCGGCGATGAACGCCGAGGAATTCTCAAAGCGATCCAGTTGATTTTCGGACAGCGCACGGCGGACCGCAACTTGTTCGTAGTCTTTCAAATTGCCGTATTGAATGGCCTTGATCGAACTGGTCGCGCGGCCAGTTCGGCGCGTCGTATCGGGAGTCCACGCTTGTATGATTTCCAAGAAAATGAGCGCGAGGTTGTACTGGTCGCTCGTCGCACTGGGTTCGCCTTCGAGGACTTCCGGTGGCGCATAGGCGTCGCTCGGAAGCCAATCGAGTTCGACGTGGGTTCGCCGCAGCAGTTCCCCCATCCCGTAGCCGGTGATCCCGGTGGTTCGTCCTCGCGTGATGACGTGTTTGGGGTTCAACAAGAGGTGGGCACAATTGTGTTCTTCGTAAAGATCATCCAGGGACTGCGCCACCGTTCGCAAGATACTCAAGAGTTCAACGGGTTTGAACTCATTCCCTTCTGCGACCAGTTGGCGGTGCTTTTCCCGAAGTGTCGTGAGTTCTTCGGGCACACTGAACGCAACGATACTGGGTTGCGGGGTGGCAATGGTTTGAAACAGATTCAGGTGCGAGGCGGCAGCGGCGCGGAGCACGGCTTCCAGGTCCGGCCCGACCTCGCACCCTAATCGCAAGAAATGCACGCGGTGGGCACGCCCCGTGTTGTCGATGGCCCGGACGATTTTCCCCCGCTTGGTCGCCTCCAGGTTGCTATGAAACCGATAGGTGGGGAAGGCCTGAGCGACTTCATCGGAAGTCGTAGTCGAAGTTGCTTGTGGCCGGTGTGTCAACGACGCGATGCCACTGGACGATTTCAACGCGGGTGTGTTGAAAAGTGGTGTTTTGCGGCCAATCGTCACGTCGCCATCAAATCCGTCTGCGTGGGTATTTTGTCGCAGTGGGCTAGGCGTCATGCTCAACGGGGTCGTGGAATTCACAACCGTGTTGATGCTGGTGGATTTTGGCCCGGCATGAGACAACAGGGCTTTGACGTATTCCAAACACGACGGGAATCGGTCACACGGCTTTTTGGACAGCGCTCGCCGGGTCGGTTCCCGGTCACCATACGGAAGGTCACTGAGGTTCGGTTCCGCAGTCATGTGCTGCATCATCACGTCCCTGGCGGACGTGGCGTCGTAGGGGAACGTGCCGGTCAATAGTTCTTGATACACGAGCGCGAGCGTGTATTGGTCCGACCGGGGATCGACTTGATTGCTGAGGACTTCGGGGGCGACGTACCGGGGTGTCAGACCGCGACCGATCTTGAGCTGGCCCGTGCCGTTTTCAAAGCGATCCACCAACCCGTAGTCGCCCACTTTGGCGTGGCCACCGACGAGGAAAAGGTTCGCCGGTTTCACATCCAGGTGTTGCAGTTGATACTGATGGCTCAAGACATCGAGTGCCTCGGCGGTGTCAACCATGTACGAAAGCAGCTCGCTGCGGGGAATCCCGGCCTGCCCGAGTTCCCGCCACTCGTCGAGACGGTTCGCTAAGCTTTTGTCGGCCAATTCCATCACCATCAGCAGTTCGCCGTCAATGAGTTCGACCCGTTCGAGCGTCATCAGAAACGGATGGCGAATCTCTTTGATCCGTTGAACGGCCTGGTATTCTTGTTGAAGTGGTGTTTGCGAAGGGTTGGCCGAATCCCGATCTTCCATCACGAACTTGATTGCTTTTTGAAGGCCGCCTGGGGCAATGCACTTCCAGACCTCCCCGAAACCGCCCCGCCCCAATGGGGCGATGAGTCGGTAGCCGGGAAGTGGCTCATCTCCGACGGATTTCAGGTAACTGGATCGGTGCGGCACAGCGAGCATTTCGGCAAAGCCAAGGAGTCCGAGTCGGTACAAATGGTAAGGACTTCGGGAACCATGCCTAACCGTAGTTCACAAATCGTGAGAAGGGAGCCGTTGCTACAAAAGATGCAATTCTTCGCGCCCGCACGATCCGATTAGCAATGATCTTCGATTTCAACCCCGACGGGGTTGTTCCCTTAGCCCAGGGTTGCGGACCGAAGGTCTGTTACCCTGGGACGCTTCCGCCCTGGGATGCGGGTTCCCCAGGGTTTCACCCTGGGCTAAGGGAACAACCCCGGTGGGGTTGAAACCCCGATCTGTCAACACGGTGTACAAATTTCCCACCAACTCTCGTGACGCTACACCCCTCACCCGGACTCCCAGCAAGAAACGGTTGCGTCTGCCACACGTCTGGGTATCTTGAGCAAATCCAGTTCTGACGTGTGAGGTTCCCAATGTTGTTCTTGCTCGGCGATGACCCGGTCGGCGATATTGCCAACGACTCCGGCAAAAAGATCCTGGTCAGCGTGATTGTCGCGGTCGTCACCGGGGTGTTTTCGTTTTTTGTCGGCCGCTATTGGGGCTGGTACAAAGCCCACCGGGAGTGGAAATCGAAGGAGTTTTTGAACCGCGTCATCGTGAGTTTGAACATCTTCGATGCGGGCGTGCTGAAGATTCGCACCGTGATGGAACGCTCACTGGAAGAAGTGTTTTTGAACCAAGTTGCGATTGAAAAAGTGCTGGCAGCGGCGCGGAAGTGTACCCCGGAACTCCCGATGTTACCGATCCCGAAAGAGGACCGGTGGTACTTGCTGAACTTCGCGTTGAATGCGGTGGCAGAACACTTCGCCGCCGGGCAAATTAAACTTGACGCCGGGCAACCCGTTATCAAGGTGCGGTACGCCCTCTTCCTCACCTGCGAAGTCGTCGGGGATGAGCGAATCCGCAAAGTGCGGGCCATGCTGATTAAGCAAGACCACCTGATGAACTTCCCGTACCCCGACACGTTGCCAACGCTAGAAAACCCGTGGCACGCGGATCGAATCAAGACCCTCCGCATCGCGGCCGCGACCTACGCCACCGAGCCGGATGATTTCCTGACGTTGGAAGTGTGCGTCTGATTCCATCCGAGCCACGACCGTTAGGGAGTGGCCCAACCGTACACCCGCGATCCGTCGCCCTGATAACAACCCACCGTGTCGTGCATGGAAGGTTGGGCCACTCCCTGACGGTCGTGGCTCGGATGGAAGCATCAAACGGATAGAAGTTGTTTGCGTTGCCCACCGATCACAGATAGGAATTTCCATGTCCCGATTTGTCCTCATTGTGTTGTTCGTCATGCTCACCACCACGGCACCGGCTGCGGACGTTCCGCCCGAAGATGTGAAACTCGCGGCGGTGTTTCGCAAATATCTCGACGAGGAGTTTCAGAGGCACCCGTACTTTGCCACGTCGCAGGGCAACCACGAGTACGATGACCGGCTTGACGATCTGTCCCCCAATGCGCGGGCCGAAGATGCGAAACGCACGAAGCTGCTTCTCGCAGATTT
>JAYSXU010000570.1:0-11278 GCA_043716965.1 Fimbriiglobus sp. | reverse complement strand
AAACGCCAGCACATCCTAAAGGCTCAGGTGGCCTAACGCCAGCAGCGCGTAGTAGGTGTATTCGCAATCGACGATGTCATCCGCCCATTGGCCGTGGAACGCGCCTTTGTTCGTCCACAGCGTGTCGATGAAATCGAGACACGGTTCGCGGATGGCTTCTATCGAAACGTGCATTCCGGAGAGGGCGTGCAGGGCGGTGGCCGTGGACAGGAGGTCCGGGAGCGGTGCCATTGGCGTGGCGAAGAAGCCGCCTTCGGGGCGACAGCGGGCCAGTAGCCACGGGCCGAGTTCGGCGGGAATCGGGGCTTCGAGCGTGCGGAATAATGTCACTGCCGCAGCGGTCGAGGGCGTGAGGCCGAGGGGGATGTCGTGCTGGTTCGCAAACCCGCCGTCGTCGGCCCGCAAGCGCCCTGCACACGTCAACATCCCGACCGGGTCCGGGATGGCACGGCCCACGTCCTGGTAGGAACCCAGCGCGAGGAAGCACCCGTAGAGCGTCCCGTCGGCGGCGCCGGGTTCGTTGGCGTAGCCACCGTCGGCGCTGCGGAAAGTTTCGACGCGCCGAATAATCGTGTCGGCGGGGGCTTCGTAACGAAGCGGAACAGGGAGCGCGGCCCAACAGCGGGCGAGACAGGCGAGGTGAACGAAGTCGAGGTCGGCACCGTCGCCGTAGGACTTCAGGTAGCGGTGCGTGGCGACAATGGGCAGGTCCGCGCGGAGGGCGAGAAGCCCCTCCAGGCCGAAGACGGAGTAGTACAGATCGCTGTTGCCGGCGCGATCTTGAAAGCCGCCGTCGGGGTTAAGTTGGCTGCGGAAGAACCCGGTGACGAGTTCCGTCGAATCACCCAATAGCTTCGGCGCTAACCGGGCGACCTGCAGCATTTCGAGTCTCAAACTCACTGCACCAGCCCTTAATTTCGATGCTGAAAATCTTACTGACGACGCGGCGAAGCAGGCCCTTCAAACTCGGGTGCTGGACTTCCATCAACGTCCGCACCGCTTGCTCTTTGTACGACTCCAGCATCTGCGACGACCGTTCGGCGCCGCCGAGGAGTTCAATCACGTCGCGGACGTCGGCGGGGTTCACAGCCGTCTTTCGCTTCCAGGCCGCTTCGAGCAATTCCCGGTCGGCACCCTTGGCGCGTTCGTAAGCCACCGCGAGCGGGAAGGACGGGCGCGGCGCGGTCAGGTCGTTGCCGTCGTCGGGGTTGGCCAAGTCGTCCACGTCGTCGCGGATTTGGTATGCGATGCCGAGGGCTTCGCTATAAGCCGTCAGTGTCTCGTGCAATTCCGGGTCGGCACCGGCGAACGCGGCACCGATTCGCAACGCCACTTCAAACGCGGGCGCGGTTTTTTGCCGGTGAATGCCGACGACTTCCAGTTGCGAAAGCGGTCGCGGGTTGTTCGCCCACGTTAGTTCCGCACCCTGGCCCAGGCAAAGTGTGCGGTGACCTTCTGCGGCGATCTTCAACATCAGCGACCGGATGGCGGGCGGTGCGTTCGTCTCGGCGATGAGCCGGTAGCCGTCGCCCAACAGTAAGTCTCCCACGTTGAGCGCGACCGGGATGCCGTGTTCGGCGTGCAAGGTTTTTTCGCCGTACCGCAAGTCGTCATCGTCTTCAATGTCGTCGTGAACCAGCGACGCCTTGTGGAAGCACTCGACGGCCACGGCGAGTTTCCGCACGTCTTCCGGGAAGGTTGCGTGCTGGTCGGTTTGCAAGGCTTTCCAGACGCAGGCCAGCAGGAACGGCCGCCACCGCTTGCCGGTTTTGCCCAGCCATTCGCGGGAAATTGTCTCGGTTTCCGTCGTGCCGTAGCTCAGGATTTCGAGCAGGGAATTTTGCGTGAACCACGTGTCCACTTCGGCCCGGACCGCGTCCAGGTCAAGCCGGAACGTGCGGTCGTCGCTGGTCAGGTGGATGAAGTCCCACACCCATTCGATGTCGATTGCCGTGTCCTTGCAGTCGTCTTGCAACAGCGGAATTGCCACGCCCGGAATGGCGGCGGCTTCCATGTACGGGAACGCTTTTTCCAGCACGGACAAGCAACTGACGCCGACAATGGCGTCGATCTTGCCGGTCTGAATGATCGCCATCACCAGCGCGGAGCCTTCGGCCACCAGCACGGCGTACCCGAGGCGTTCGGCTTCGTTCTGCATGTCTTGAATCGAACACAACCCACACTGCTTACACAATAAACCGAACTCGTCGAACGGGGCGGGGCAACGGTCCTCGACCCGTAGACACTTCGGCAACAACAGCAGTCGGCGTTCATACGGCACGCTGGCGAGCGCTTCGCGGTTGGCTTCGCCGTTGATGACGACCGCGATGTAGTCGCGGAACTTCGCGTCCAAGTCGGTGGTTGCCAGCACGCGGTCGGCGTGGATGCGCAACTCTTCCAGTGACAACGGGATGACAGGCTTCACGCGGGCCACGTACTTGTCGGCGATCGACTTGACCCGCTCCCGCTCTTCGCGCGTACCGGGAATGGAATCCTGAGTCGGTCGCTTCGACAGGGCCGGAACCGCGCGGGGCAACGTGAGTAGCGGCAACTGCATATCGGAAAACTCCGGTTCAAGTATCAGGAGTGCGTGTCAAGTTTCGAGCGTCACACCGAACACGTCAAGGGGCCGCAGGTTTATGAATACGCGCCGAAGCCGAAGAACCAATGCTTCTTGGCGAAGCGGTAGGCCCAGTGTTCTTCGGGGATTTCGTGGCCGGGGTTGTGCTGGCTATTGCGGGGCTTCATGGCGTCGAGTTCGGCCAAGGCAGTGCCACGCGACGTTGTATCTTGGGCGGCGTGCTTCAGAACCAGCGACTTCACCAAGTCCGGGCGTTCGAGGACCACGCACCCGCGTGTCACGGCGGCGGAGGCTTCGCGGAAGTCTTTCAGGAATGCGGATTGCGTTAGCAGGTTGTAGATGCCGCGTTCGTCGTACACCGATTCCTTGGCAAACTGAATGATCGGGCACGGTTCAATGCCGCCCGACGGCCCGATGTGGTGGCTGACGCCGGTCGCCATCGGGCACAGGGCTTGGCCGTTGTGGTCCCAGTACGGGTCCACGATGGCGATGGGCAATTTCGTCCGCATCGTGACAATGAACCGACGCACCTGAAGAATCTGTTCGGGGGTGAGGGCGAGTTCGACGGTCGGTTCCGGGCCGACGGGGCGGTACGTGTGGAACCACGCATAGTGCACGCCGAGTTCGATCAGCCGCTTCAGCCACGCTTCGGAAAGCAAGTCCTTGATGTTGGTCTGGCACACGCTGGTGGCCACGCCAGTAATCAGCCCTTCTTTGCGGCAGTTTTCGATGCCCATCATCGTGCGGTTCAGCACGTTCAACCGGCCACGTCGTTCGTCGCTGACTGTCGCGCTGCCTTCGACGCTAATCAGTGGTGTGGCGTTGCCGGCCTTGCGGAGTCGCTTCGCCACGGCTTCCGTGATGAGTTGGCCGTTGGTGAAAATCTGGAAGTAGCAATCCGGGTGGGCGTCGAGAACGTCGAGCAAGTCCGGGTGCAAAAACGGCTCGCCGCCCAGGATGCCGAAGTAGCTGTTGCCATGCTTTTTGGCGTCGCGGATCACCTTGTTGAGCGTGTCCTTGTCGATCATCTTGCGGGGCGCTTGCACGTCAACCCAACAGCCTTGACACTTCAAATTGCAACTGTTGATGACCGAGATGTACAGGAACGGCGGGAAGTGAACGCCGCGGCGGTTGCGGGCCTTGAACCGCTCGACGGAGACCATCCCCTTCAGCCCGAAGTTGAACGCGAACTTCCACAGCAGCCGGGGATCGACTTCGGTGAGCATTCGTCGGGCGAGGCTGAAGATCATGGGGTGCGTCCGTTACTTGGGTTGGTCTGCCAGGGCCGCCGCGCCGCGTGCAGCCGCTTGTTCGGCCTTCGCGCGAATCTGGTCAATACTTGGCAACGATGCGAACACTGCGGCGGGGATGTCGAGTTTGTTGCCCAGTTCGACCAGGCACTTTTGCCGTTCTTGCAACGCCCGGTCTTCGTCCCGTTCTTTGGCGAACCGCGACTTCGATTTCGCGCTGCGGTCCCGGAGGGCTTGGTAAATGTCGCCACCCAACAGGGCGGAGATGTCCACCTTCATCGCCTCGCGGCGCATGTCGTCGGAACTGACAACGTCCCCGTTGATCGGGCCGTGCCGATACTTCGGGAACAGGATCGCCACTTCGGGGCAGACCCGTGAACAGGCGGGGCAATCGGTCTTGCACTTGTTGTTGTTCTGGACTTGAATCTTCTTGTCCGCGCTGACGCCGTACACGTCGAACAGGCAGAAGCTGAGGCACTGCATACAGTTCGTGCAGCGGTCGTAGTCGATGACCGGGAACCACGGCTTCCAGCTACCGGGCTTGGGCATCTTTTGTTCGTTACGGATGCCGTCCACTTGCTCGACCGCTTGGGCGGCTGCAAGGCCGTCGATGTTGCGGAAGTGAATCGTGACCGCACCCGATTGGCCTTCGGCGGTTTGCGGGTGGGTGTCGTGGAATTGCCCGAGAACCACGAGCGTACCGCCGCGAATTTCGGTCACACCGGAACCAGCCCGAACCACGGTGACGGCGTAGCCTTTGAGCAACAGCGTGGAAACGAGTTCGTGGCGTTGGGTCGGCTCCAACGGCTTGCTGCCGGTGCCTTCAAACACCGCGACCCGAAACTGGCTAACGGTCGGCGGCGTGATTGTGTTGAGGATTGGCAATGGCAATGCAGTCACGATGTCGCCCCCGGTTCTGGCACTGGCTGCACAAGTACGGGCTGTCCCAGAAGATTGGCCAGAACACTTTCGGCAGTGTCGGTCCGCATGTTCAACACTTCAACGCCCTCGTCCGGAAGCTTCACACCCGCCCCGTTGAACAGCCACTTCACGGCACGGGGGTAACACGCCGCGATTTTTACTGGACCACCTACTACGAGTTCGGCCAAGCACGAGTCTTTCTTCGCGGAGAGTTCGCACAAATCCGGGACCGCGTCGAACGCCACGCCGGACGCCGTCAGGCCGCGCAGAACTTCTTCCTTCACCGCCTTGGGGACGACTTGGGCGTAGGTGCAATTGCAGTACAAGATGCGAAGCGGAACGGTCATGGTGTTAGGCTTGGGTCATCCGGTGGGTGGGTACGGGTCGTCCGGGGCGGAAGGATTCGGCGTGTTCGACCGTCGCCGTCACACCCGTGGTTTGTTGCAGTGTATCGAGTGTGGCCATCACCACGGATTTCAGGTCTTCGGGGTCCGCTTCAGCGCGGAGGTTCACTATCAATTCCCCGCCCGTCAGCAAATCTTGCAGCGAATGCGAAAATTCAGGTTTGCCGTCGGTCCGGACCAAGTTCACCACCGCAAGGTCGTTCCCCTCGTCCGGGCTGAGCGTCATCTTCAAATGCGCCACTTCGGTGCCGTTACCGGTGAAACTGTTGTGCAACTCTGCAGCGAGTTTTGCAAGGTACGCATTGCCATCAAACGGCGTGTCGCTCGCCACAGTCACGGTTGCGTTCATCCACCCCAGCAGGGCTTCGCCGTCGGCGTAGATGTCGTAATCGACCTCCATCGCCGTGCCGCCGGGCATTTCGGCTGTGTCGATGAGGTCGGCCCAGGCGTCGAAGTTGGTGCCATCACGGGCTGACAGCAGCACGATTTTCGATTCCGGGAACTTCAGCGTCAGAGCCGCAACAAGGGCATCCCGGCGGGCGGTGTCCAGCGTGTCGATTTTATTGACCACGATGATGTCGGCTTCTTCGAGTTGCTTCAGGTAGATGTAAACAACCTTCGGCGAAAACGACTTACCGCTAGCGAGTCCCAGGATGCGCTCCGCCCGCACCGGGTCGAGCAACACGCTGTACGGGGCGATAGAAAACTGGTCGCCGTAAATCCGCCGCAACGGGTAGCTCACGGTGGCGGCAAGGTCGGTGCAACTGCCGACGGGTTCGGCAAGGAACACGTCCGGGCGTTCGGTGACCGACAGCTTTTCCGCCGCGTCCGTCAACGAATTGAACCGGCAGCAGAAGCACCCGCCGGTGATCTCTTCCACCGCGAAATCGTGCGCGCCGATCATCGCCGTGTCCACCAGCCCAACGCTTTGGTCGTTCGTGATGAGGCCGACTTTTTTGCCAGCCGCTTTTAGCTTTTCGGCTAGGCGTAGCAACGCTGTGGTCTTCCCCGCGCCGAGAAATCCCCCGACCATCACGTACCGTGCCTTGCTCATGATTCGCCTTCCCCTGCTTTGCTTTCGTCAGGCTTACTTTCGTCAGGCTTGCCCTGAATCTTATCAATGGCGAGGTCCAACAACCCGACGTACCCGGTCACGTCAACGCAATTGGCGTCCGGCGTGCCGCGAAACAGGTACAGCCACCCCGCACCATACGGGTCGTTGTCGAACAGCGACGGGTTGGTTTCCAGCGCCGCGTTGCCTTCCACAAACGTCCCGTTCCCGACGCAGTACAAGTCCGTAATCGCCTTGAACGCCTCGATCCACCCGACCGTCTCCCCGAGTTCGATTGCCGCGCCGGATTTCACTTCAAACCCGTACTCCACGAGGTCGCCGAGCATTCGGGTGGCGAACTGCGTAAACCCGACCCGCCACGTTTCCGGTGCCACTTCCAACAGCCAAAAGTGCGCGGGCGTGTACCGCCGGTCGTCCGGCAACCGCGTCGAGAACCGCGACCGCCGATACGAGACTTTGCAAACCGGGTTATTCTGCATACCAAATCCCGACGCGGTCGATCACGTTCTGTTCGTGTTCACTGTAGGTAGCCGCCCAATGCAAATCCAGCCAGCGCCGGGGGTTCACTACACCGGCAAGTGTAGTGAGAAGCAAATGAATTTCCGCTGAGAACGATCGTTTAAGCACGAATAGTGGTCGAATGACAACGGGTAAACGTGAATCGGTTTTTGGAGCGGTTGAATATGGGTGGCCCGTGCAGGATGACATAATTACCGTGGCAAAAAGTAAGCAGAAAAAGGAAAGGGGAATAGCTAAAATTCTAGTATACTTAACGAGTCAGCTACTGGCTTTACCCGGTGCAAACTTCGGTCATAGGACGGGTATTTTTCCCTACAACCTGTGATCGAAGCTCGCTGGCTGCAGGAACACACAATGCCTACAGAACGTGCGGGTGAGCCGTCATCACCACCACAAAGCCCTGCACCGAGTCAGCCGAAACCAACTCCTCCACCGCCACCTGCGCCATCAGAAAAACTTACGGAGTCAGTCAACCCCAAATGACCCAAATCGAACAAGCTGATTTCTTTCACAGTAACTTTGTCCCCGAACCAGGCGTTGATTATGGTTGGGTGCTGGCACAGGCGAAAGAACAATGGCGCGCAATTGATGCGTCCTTGAAACAAGTTGACGCCAAAGCGATGTCAATCATTACACACTTTGGGAACGGAACTGGCCTTGTGACATTTGCTGCGATCGCAGGGGCGGCGTCCAATACTATTTCACCTTGGGTAGTGTTGGCAACATTCCCTAGTTTTGTCATCGCTCTAGCTTCGATCTTCTATTCGATACGCGCCCGCAATCCGCGAGATTTGTTATCTGGACCCAGTCCAGCAACGTGCGTTGAATACATCAAATACTACCAAGAGTGGGGCATCAAAGAAGAAGCAAGCAAACAGGCTGAGTATGCGATGATGAAAGTATGGTACGTATCGTATGCTCACAACTATGCGGTTCTCAATGACAAGGTTAGCCAACTCAATTTATCCATGACATTGAAAATACGTGCTATTGTCTGCTTGGCAATCCCCCTTCTGACTGCGTTTGTTCTGAAGATCATCGAGCCATTGAGAGCTTTAATTGTTTTGTTTCTCTAGAAGATTTAGCCGGATCAGTAATCAAAAGTTTTCCCAAACTGATACACGACCGATTTTCCTAACGCCTCGCCATTGCCGCACTTCGCTGATACCATGTTCGCCACGGTCCGTTTTCACAAGGAGTTTTACAAATGCGTTGGTTCCTCTCCGCGTTCACTATGGTGGCTTGCGTTATGACTGCGATTGCGGCCCCCGGACAAGGTCCGGCGTTTGAAGAAACGCCGTTCGGCAAAACCCCCGAGGGTGTTGCGATCACGGCGTACACGCTCGTCAACAAAAACGGCGTGAAGGTGAAGGTCATCACCTACGGCGGCATCATCGCCGAGTTCCACGCGCCGGACAAAGACGGCAAGTTTGCGGACATCGTGCTAGGGTTCGACGACTTGAAAGGGTACACCGACGGCCACCCGTTCTTCGGCGCTATCACGGGTCGGGTGGCCAACCGGATCGGCAACGCGAAGTTCACCATCGACGGCAAACAATTCACCATCCCCGGTGGCAACCCGCACAGCTTGCACGGCGGGGCGAAGGGGTTTGACAAGCGGGTGTGGAAGGGCGAAGCGTCCGTGACACCTGCCGGTCCGATGGTCAAGATGAGCTACACCAGCAAAGACGGCGAAGAAGGTTACCCCGGCGAACTGCAAACCGTCGTGACCTACACCCTGACCGGCGACAACGCCTTGAAAATTGACTACCTCGCCACGACGAACAAGCCGACCATCGTGAACCTGACGAACCACAGCTACTTCAACTTGGCCGGCCACAACAGTGGCAACATCCTCGGCCACGTCCTGCAACTCACCGCCGACAAGTACACCCCTGGTGACGAAACGTTACTGCCAAGTGGCAAAATCGAACCCGTCGCCGGCACGCCGTTCGACTTCACCAAGCCGACCGCCCTCGGCGCCCACATCCAGGAAATCAAAGCGAAGCCGGTTGGCTATGACTTGAACTACGTCAACGGCATGAAGCGAGAAGAAACCCCGAAACTCGTCGCCACCGTTACGGAACCGAAGTCCGGTCGCGTGCTGAAAACCTACACCACGGAACCCGGCGTCCAACTGTACACCGGCAACTTCCTGGACGGCAAAACGAAGGGCAAATCGGGCGCGACCTACAACCAGTACCAAGCCTTCTGCCTCGAAACGCAGTTCTTCCCCGACTCGCCGAACAAGCCCGAGTTCCCCAGCATCGTGTTACGTCCGGGGCAAGAGTACCGCCAAACCACGATCTACCAAGTGAGTGTGGCGAAGTAGAGACACACAAAGCCCACGAATGATCGTTCGTGGGCTTTCCCTCCCTAAAACTGCTGCAAGAACCGCAGGCCAAATCAAATCACAAGTCATCCTCGTCCAAACCGGCATCTTTCAGAATCTTGCAGAGCGTTCCCTTCCTGAGATCACGGTTGGCGTGAACTGGAACGGTGATGATCTCGGTACGATCCGGGTGCGAGTAGGCGTGGTGACTGCCACGGATGCGTTCCAAAACCCAGCCGTGGTCTTCGAGAATTTTGCAGAGTTGCTTACCGGACAGCGATTTCACAAATCAACCTCAACGACTTGTCCGTCCGGTTGGCTCGCAAGTCTGTCCGCCGCAACATCCAGCCACACTTCGGCTGCTTCTCGGATGTTCACGAGGGTTTCGTCCAGACTATCCCCCTCGGATACGCAACCGGGCAACGCGGGTACTTCGGCCCAGAAGCCACCCTCTTCAGCAGGATGAATGATCGCTTTGAGTTTCATGATTGTCGTTCTCCTAAAACTGCTGCAAGAACCGCAGGTCGTTGCCCCAGAACAGCCGGATGTCGTCGATGGCGTGCTTCAGCATCAACATGCGTTGCGGTCCCATGCCGAAGGCGAAGCCGGTGACTTTCTCCGGGTCGTAGCCGCCGTTTTTTAGCACCGTCGGGTGGACCATGCCGGCGCCGAGGATTTCGAGCCAGCCGGTTCCCTTCGTCAGGCGGTCGCGGTTGGGGTCGTCTTGCGGCCAGTCGATGTCCACTTCGATGCTGGGTTCGGTGAACGGGAAGTAACTGCTGCGGATGCGGATTTGCCGCTCCGGGCCGAACATCCGCCGCGCGAACGCGGTGATCGTTCCCTTCAAGTCCGCCATCGTCACGCCCTCGCCGATGACCAACCCTTCCACTTGCAAAAACTGAATCTCGCTGCGGGTGCTGATCGCCTCGTTGCGGTAGCACATGCCGGGCAGGATCACCCGGACCGGGTTCGGGCACATCTCGCGCATCACGTGGATTTGCCCAGGGGACGTGTGCGTCCGCAGGATCGCGCCGGGCGTGGTGGTGAAGAACGTGTCCCACATGTCCCGCGCCGGGTGGTGTTCCGGCATGTTGAGTAGCTCGAAGTTCAACTCGTCCGATTCAATCTCGCGGGTACGGTAAACTTGGAACCCCATGTCCGCAAAGATGCTATAGATCTCGCGTAAAATCTGCGTGGCGGGGTGCAACCGGCCCCGACTCGGCACGCGACCGGGGAGCGTCACGTCAAGCGGGTTGGTGGTCAAGCTGGCGAGCAGCGTCGCCTCCTTCGCCGCCGCCAACGCCGTTTCATACGCCGATTCCAACGCCACCTTCACGCGGTTGGCTTCCTGGCCGAACGCCTTCCGCTCCGCCGGGGGAATCCCGCCGATCCCCCCCATCGCCGCCTTCACCAGCCCCTTGTCGCCGAAAAACTTGGTGTTCCAGAGCCGCAACGTCGCCTCGTCCGAACACGCCGCGAGTTCTGCCCCTGCCGTCGCTTCCAGCGTCTTCAACTGGTCAATCGCCGAATCTGCCATGCCATCCACCCGTTACGCACTGTGCCGAAACCGTTGCTACTGAGGATACAGCCCACGAATTCAATGGACACCATAAGTGCGAAAAGGTGATTGGTAGGAGCGGCTGCGATGGGTTCTCAGACGGGCGCGAAGTGTTGGAGTGTAGTTAGCATGAATGGAGACAGAGCAAACACGGTGGGAAAAAAAATGCACGATCAGACTTGAGTACCCAATTCTCAGTCTGTCTCAGGCAAAGGCGGTTCAAGACGAATCGCAGTTGATTTTGCAGGCGGCATAACAGAAAAAAATCGTTCGCATCTAGTGATGATCTCCTCTAATGATTTGGTGCGAAATACCTCAGTGTGTAACCTCTCGCATTCAACAGCCACGGAATCTATTGCTGTTTTCTCCCAAAGTCTACGACAAGGCCAAGTGCTGATGACCGTAGCAAATGGAGCGGAACAGCGAAGCTGCCTGAGTCGCTCGGACATTCCAGCGGCGAACCCAAGCTTGAAGCGCCCTGGATCACAGTCCGGTTCTAACTGGACTAGGCCGTGTTGATTCGAGTTCATCGCCGCTTGGCATTGATTCGTTCTAGCGGAGCCAAATTGTCATCCCCGCGAACATCGCCAGACTGAGGTAGTTCCGACCCGTCTTCTCGTACCGCGTTGCCACCCGGCGGA
>JAYSXU010000569.1:0-3717 GCA_043716965.1 Fimbriiglobus sp. | reverse complement strand
TCGGGATAACCGGGCAGGGTGTGGGACGCGGTTGCACGACAGGTGTGCGGATACCGAACAGCGTTTCTACTTCGGCGATCGCGGCAGAGCCTGCTTGTGACCGCTCACCGGAGGCGTCCACGATTCGACCCAACAGTTCCAGCAATTCTCGTTTCTCGCCGTCGCTCGTCATTACTCGAACTGCGTCAGTGGCTAGACGTAACTTTGGCGCATCCGCGACAGCTAAATCAATGGCGTGATTGTATTGCGCCATCATGGCCATACTTCGCTGACCCTTGCGCGCGAGAAACTCGCGGACAATCGCTCGCTCGGCAGGGCCAAAGTGACCACACGACAGTGCTGCCGCGACAGCCAACCGGACGTGAGCACGCGGGCGACCGATTAGATCGCTTGGTTCGATGGGTGGTTGAGACGTAGACTCTTTTGTCGCAGGCGGCTCCGGAACTGGATCAGGTGCCTTCACTAAGGACGGCTGAGGTGCTTCAACTTCGGGCGGCTCGGGTGCTTGCGTCGGGAGGCCGAAGGCTGCTGTGATGCGTGCCAGTTTGACCCGCTCGCGTGAATTGCGTTGCCCACAGGCGTCGGCGATGCGCTCCGCGAGTGCGAAGAGTTGTTGCCGCTCATCGGCCGTCGTCGCGGTCTTCAACTCGTTGAGGATTTCGAGTTCATACGCAAAGTGTTTCTCTTCCGCTTCGATCATCGGATCAATTCGCCACGCCAACTTCCCGTCGTGGCCGAATTGCCGATCCAAGTAGTCCCGCAGAACTTTTCGCTCGGCGTGGGCCACGTGGCCGTCCGCTTTTGCGATGAACAGCCCGAAGCGGACGACCATCCGCAGCTTGGTCAATCGTGGGTCCGCGACAGCGAATGGATCAGGTGTTGCGGCTCGTGGCAAGTCTTTGTGAGTCGCTGGTATCACCGGATCTGGCACAAATGAATCGGATAAAACCAGCGGCGACGCCACTGGAGCCGCTACGCTTAGAGGCGATGGCGGCAACACAAACGGCCATGTGGTCGATTCGGTTAGAGCCGGTGTCGTGACTGGTTTCGCAACGGGTGGCGGAACGGGGGTGGCAATTGATGGCGGAACTGGAGTGGCAACCAGCAGTGGCTCGACCCCGACCTGGGGGAACGTCTGCGTCAAGATTTTATCGGTTAACCCTAACGCGGGCCGCTGGAAGAAGTAGTTGAAAAATGTCACGACGCGAGAGATGTTGGTCAGTGGGCGACATTCCACCAGCGTCGCGTTGATGGCGACCAGTTCCCGCTCGTTCGCCAGCTCGATGGTCTGGTGTTTCTCTCTCAACGCGGCCTGTTTTTGGCGGTACTCCGCCGCCTCCGGGCAACCGCCGGCGTCAAAGCGGGACCGCGCTTCGCGTTCGAGTTTCGCCACCGCGTCCCGCAAATCTTTTGCCTTGACGGGGCCGATTCCGGGAATTTGCTCGAAATAACACTTGGTCACGTCGGCGAGTGTCGAGCCGAAACGGGCGACGACTCGATCAACCGTTCCCGGCCCGATGCCCGGAAAACGGGTCAGTTCATCGACGGAGACCGACCGGAGATGCCGGTGGTACAGGTCCGCTTCAACCCGGTGGATCTCGCCACGGTCAGCCGGTTGCAGGAGTTGTTCGCGTCGGTTGTTCAACCCGGCAACGTGCTGTTCCAAACGTCGCACCCACCGGACCGCGTCGGTCTGTTGAAACCGCCAGTAAAAACCGCCGAGGACTACCCCAAGGATCAAGACCACGAGCGACAGCAGGGCGAACTCTTTCATAATTTGCACACCTGTCAACCGACTTCGCCACTGTGCAACAATTGTCCGTCTTCCGGATACTATCTTGATCTCATATTGTCGCAACCCTTTATAGGACAGGTTTGCGAGGCTTTCAAATCGCGTCTCCCCGGACGACTGTTGCGGGCCATCCCTTATTCCGTCGCTTCGGCGGCGATCTTTTTGTAAATCTCGATAGCGGCTTGGAAGGTTTTCTTCGCCTCGGCGCGTTCGTCGGGTTTGATGTTGTTTTCGCGGACCTTCCAGAGTTGTTCGATCACGCCGATGCACCACTTCGCGCTGTCGCGGGACGCTCGGATTGGTTGGCCATCGACTTTGACGTACACCGGGTTCGTGTGCATTTGCGGGAAGCTGCGGACGGCGACCCAACTGCTTTTCGTCGGCGTGAAATCGAACGTGATGTCGTGAACCTTCTGGTCGGCGGGGACTGGCTTATTCGCCACGACTTGGCCGTTGACGATCAGTTCGACGAGCCGCGTGTCCGTCGAGGCTTGCCGGCCGCCGACGGATGTGCCGAGGGCCATATCCTTGTCGAACGCCACCTTCGCACGCACCGGCAGTTTCGTCCCGGCCTTCACGTCGATCGTGTCGCCGAGTTTACCGGCGCCGACCTGGAAGTTGAAGCAGTGGGCGTACCCGTCGGAGACATACGACTTCCCCGCCGCAATGCCTTTGCAGAACGCGCCGTACTCGACCATCTCCACCCTGCCGAGATCGACGTACACCCGCCCTTGCCCGACGCGGCTGCCGGTGATGCACGGGAAGTCCGTCTCGCCGGACGCCTTCAACGGGAAGCCGCAATTCATGAGGTGGTACCAGCAGTTCCACTCCGCGACGCGGTCCGTGTCCATCGCGCTGATGAAGTCGCAGACGCCCATCGCGGTCGTGACGCAAATCTCTTGCGCGCCGATGCCGTCCATGTTCGGGATCAGCAAGTTCGGTAGCTTTTGCAGTTGGCGGTCCGTCCCCTTGCGGAGTTCGACCTCCGTGACTTCGGCATCCTTGTTGGCGTCAAGCGCGGCGAACGGTTCGGGCAGCGGCCAGTTCGCGGTCGCCGCGTCGTCCGCCGTGATGTGCCCCTTACCGCCCTTGTCCAGTGCCACGAACAGCCGTCGCGTGCTGGCTTCCGGGTTCACCCCGAGGCCGTTGCCGGAGTGCGCGTACCCGGTCACGCCGCCTTGTGCCTTCGCCCACCGCATCAGCGGTGTGGTCCACGTCGGCCAGCCTTTCAACTTTGTGCCTTCGGAGCCGGGGTACGTTTGATCCCGCAAGTTCAACAGGTTCACATGCCCCAGTGCCTGCGAACCGAACCCGCTCACTTCCACGTCGTACTTCAGCACCGTGAACGGTTCACTGCGCTCCCACGGCTTGGCGTCGAAGAACTTCCGTTGGAAGTCGTAGCACGGCCCCCAAGTCAGGCAGCACCCGACGTTCAACCCCTCGCCCTTCACGTGGATGAACATGTCCTCCGGCATGATGCCTTCGGTCGGGTTCGTGTAGTGCGCACACCCCGCCGCGTGGATGTGGTGGTCGCCGCTAAAGTAGCCGTAATCGGCGGGGTTGATCCAGCGTTGCAGCTTGAAATCCAATTTTGAAGCCGCGTCGATCCGCACTTTCTGCGTGACGAGCTTGTACTCCGGCCCGCGCCCGGACTCGACGGTGAAGTCACCCGGTGGAAGCAACACGGTACCGCCGTCGGCCCGGTAAATCTGCTGTTGGAAGAAGAGATCGACGCCGAGCCGCTTGGCCTGCGGGGGGTAGACGTGACCGGCGGCGTCCTTGAACGTGAACCGCCCGACGGTCGGCTTGCCGTCAAAGTCGAGAACATTCAGCTTCACCGGAATCGCGGGCTTGATGTCGAACACGACCGGCACTTCGGCCCGGAACCCGAGGTCTTGCGTCCCCTGGCCCACGTCGAAGCTCAC
>JAYSXU010000568.1:0-3719 GCA_043716965.1 Fimbriiglobus sp. | reverse complement strand
GACCGGATGCACCCGGAGGTTCTCGACACGAATAGCACGGAAGAACTCGAAGCCCGCATGGGCCTGTTTAGCTTCCTGGACGAAGAGTTGAAGCAACCGTTCTTCCCGAACGTGATCCGCGCAATTCCGCTCTTTCAGCAGGCGGATAAGCCGGACGTCTCCTTCCTGAATTGCCAACCCGCCGGCAACCCGATCCGGCCCGCGCTAGTGTCCCAAGACGAATTCCGCTTTATCGTGATGAACGTTAAGCCAACTGCGGTTGAACTGATACGGTTGGCCGACGACGACTTGAAAGAGGCAATCGAAGAAACACGACTCCTGATTGCCGTATTGGACGCCAAAGCCGGGACAGCGGCCACCGGTTTGGCCGGGCTTCGTAAAGCACTCACTGAATGCCAGTCGATGACCAATGAGGTGTTGCGGTTGCGGGGGCCAAGTCAGGCCGAAGAAACGGCCAGTGCCGATGGCACGCCGTCCCCCGATGAGGAAGGCGGCACTCCGGGGAATCGGAGCAACGCCCGCTCCCGGAACGACGTTTATAGCCGACTGATGGAGTTAACACTGACTTTGGAACAACTGGAACCCCACAGCCCCGTACCGTTCCTCATCCGCCGCGCGATCGAAATGCGCGACATCCGCTTCCCGGAACTCGTCGATCAATTAACTTCATCGAAAGCCGTGTTGGAGTTCATGCGCAATCCGCTTGTAACAGAAACCCCACCGTAATGACCCGAAACGCCATGCGATCCCAGTTAACGCTCTTCTTCCAAGCCGCCATCGCCCGCACCTACCCGCGTGTGGCGTGGATGTTCCGCAACCGCACCTGGTTGTTGCAAGAAACACTGCTCCCGATGTTATCGGTCGCATCGTTCGCGTATGTCTATGAAGCGATGAACGCACCCAAGGCGTATGTCGGCTATGTGATACTCGGCGCCGCAATGACAACATTCTGGATGAACGTCCTCTGGAGCATGGGGGCGCATCTGTATTGGGAACGCGACAGTGGCAACCTCGAACTTTATATCATGTCCCCGTCGCCGATGATGGGGATATTGGCAGGAATGGCAATGGGCGGGATGACCACCACGGTCGTGCGGGCGATGGCGATCGTCTTCACCGGGATGGTCGTTTTCGACGTGCCGTTCCACCCGTCGAGTTGGTGGCTGTTGGGGCTGGTGTTCTCGCTCACGATGGTCGCCCTTTACGGCCTGGGGATGATGTTTGCGTCCGTGTTCTTACTGTTTGGCCGCGAAGCGTGGCACACGGTGAACTTGTTGCAAGAACCCGTCTACCTGATGACCGGCATGAACTTCCCGATCAAAGCCTTGGGCACGATGACGCACATGGCAATCCCCGCCGTGGCGATGCTGATCCCGCTGACCGCGGGCATGGACGGGATGCGCCAAGTGTTGTTCAACAGCCCCGGATTCGTGGACGTTTGGACCGAAATTGCCCTGCTCGCGGTCCTGTCCGTGGTGTTCCTGTTTTTCGCAAGTCGCACGCTGGCGGTGTTGGAACGCAAGGCCCGCAACGACGGCAAGCTTACGGTGAAATGGCAATGATCGAACCGTTCCGGACCCTCGGGTGGTCCACGTGGTTGGGCTGGCAAATCGAGTCCAACTGGGCCGACTTGCGGCTGTTCATTCTGTACCTAGTCGTGAAGCCGGTGTGCGGGTCGCTCATGCTGGTCTGCATGTTCTTCGCCGCGAAATATGCCGCCGACGCAGGGGGCGTTTCCGGGCGGGTACCGGCGGAGTTCTTGCCGTACATTTACGTGTCGAACGCCTGCTACGGCCTTGTTGGTACCGTGATGTTCGGGATGAGTTATGTTGTGATATCCGACCGCGAATCGTACCGCATGTTGAAGTACATCTTCATCAGCCCGGCGCAGTTTCAGGTGTATTTTATCGGTCGCGGCTTGGCACGGGCGATGGAGGGGTTCGTCGGCGGTGTTATCACAATTCTTGTCGGGTTACTGATTCCTAACATCCGCGACACCGTGCAGCTTGGCAACATCGACGGTGTCTGGCTGTTGGTATTTCTTGGCATTGGCGCAGTCATGTTGTGGTCGTGTGGCATGTTACTCGCCTCGGCGGTATTGAACATGTCCCGCAACGGAATGTTCCTGAGTGAAGGCATCGCCGGCTTGGTCTACTTCCTCTCGGGCGTGGTCTTCCCCATCACGGTGTTGCCGAGTTGGTTGCAGGTCATCGGCCTGAGTTTGCCGACGACGTATTGGCTGGAGGGAATGCGCCGCGCGATAACGGGCATCCCGCCGGAAGGCTCCCCGCTGGCCGCGTCGCCGTTGGCCAAGTGGTCGAACCCCGAACTGGCGGCGGCACTCACGGTGACGACCATCGTGTTGGTCATCGTGTCCCAACTCTTCTACCGCTACAGCGTGAACAAGGCGTGGCGGAACGGCAAAATCGAAGAGACTACCGGCGTTTGATTCATGACGTGTGACCCATGAGCGACACCCGCACCTTCACCGCCCGTTGGCTGTTCCCGGTCTCATCACCCCCGCTGGAACGGGGCACGATTACGATTCGCGGCACCGTAATCGAAGCCGTGGAACCGCACGGCACCCGGACCCCGGATGACGACCTCGGCAACGTCGCCCTCATCCCCGGTCTGGTCAACGCCCACACCCACCTCGACCTGAGCGGCGCACGCGGCCTCATCCCGGCAACCACCCCGGAAACGTTCACGGACTGGCTTCGTGGTGTCATTGGCTACCGCCGAACTCGGACCACCGAACAGATTCAATCGGACATTAGCGCCGGCCTCGCGGAGTGCCTGAAGTACGGCACCACGCTCGTCGGCGACATCGCCAGCGAAGGGGCCAGTTGGGACGCTTTAGCATCAGCCCCCACGCGAGCCATCGTCTTCCG
This sequence comes from Fimbriiglobus sp., assembly GCA_043716965.1. Classification (GTDB taxonomy): domain Bacteria; phylum Planctomycetota; class Planctomycetia; order Gemmatales; family Gemmataceae; genus Fimbriiglobus. The sequence goes on along the minus strand of JAYSXU010000568.1, from coordinate 828 downwards.
CGAACTGCTTGGTCTAAGTCCAGAGCGTTCGTCGATCGTCACCGACGCCGCAAAGAGTTGGGCACACCACCACGCCCGCACCACGACGTGCCGCTCCGGGTTGAGTCCCCACGCTCCGTACAGCGTGTCGCACCGGTTGTTCGTTGAAGCCGGGCAGGTGAGCGGAGTAACCAAGTCACCGATTGCCGTACACGTCGCGGAATCGCCGGGGGAACGAGAGTTACTGCTGCATCGAGCCGGGCCGTTTGTTGAGTTCCTACAATCTCTCGGCGTCTGGTCGCCGGAGGGGTTGTGTGACGACTTTGAACAAGTCCTGTCGAAGTGTGATTTCCGGCAACCAAAACTGTTCATCCACGCGAACTATTTGCCGCCCACCATCTTGATTCCACCGGCCAGCACGATCGTGTACTGCCCCCGAACCCACGCCGCGTTCGGCCACCCGCCACACCCGTTTCAGGAGTTCCTGGCTCGGGGCGTGAAAGTCTGTCTCGGCACCGATAGTCTTGCCTCCAACCCCGATTTGGACGTCCTGGCCGAAGCGCGGTTCGTTCACGAGCGGCACCCGGATTTCCCGCGCGACCAACTGTTGCGAATGGTCACGTTATCCGGCGCCGAAGCGTTGGGGTGGGCCGACGAGGTTGGCAGTCTCGAAGTGGGCAAGTCGGCGGACGTCGTTGCGGTACCGTTGGCGAAGGACGAATCGCAAGAACCACATCAGTTGTTGTTCGCTTCAACCGCATCGGAACGCAAAACGATGTTCCGCGGACGGTGGCGATAGACGTTGCCCGTGAAAAGTGAACGGGTTGTTCGTGACCGGTCGCAACGACC
>JAYSXU010000567.1:0-11308 GCA_043716965.1 Fimbriiglobus sp. | reverse complement strand
AACGTGCCGTCGAGTTTGTACGTCAGAATCGTATCGGGGGGGATCGAAAGTCCTTTGGTGAACTTCCTTCCGTCCAGCGAAATCTCGGCACCATCGGTAGCACGATCCAGCCCAACCTTGACGGCAAACGGGTACTGTTCCCCGAGTTGGCCGTCCCGTTCAACGGGTGGGTAATCAATGACCGGATCCAACTCCGAGAGGTAGCTCAGGTTTCCTTGGCTGAAATCGAGCTTCGTGACTCCTGCCAACGATTCGTAGGACACCGTTGCACCGCTCACGGTTTTCAGAATCACGCGGCTACCCTGGATTTCAATCGTGTTCGCGTGCCACAGATTCCCGAACACATCCGTGACTTTGCAAAGCGTTGCCGGGATCACATCTCGTGGAGCTTGATTGAACATAACACCCCCCGTGGCGCGGACGAGTTTGAGGCTGACTTTCTGTCCGTCTTCCCGCTCGAATTGCACTGCCTCGCCCGTCTCCGTGCCTTCGATCACGGTCCCGGCAAGCGGGTTCAAACCATCAGGTTGGCGGATGACAAACAAGTCTCGCTTGCCACGGGTAGCGAGAAGTTTTTTCCAGTCGTCGCGGTTCTTCGGCTCATCCGCACCCCGCATCAACCAAAACAGCGCGTGAAGCGGTAACTCAACAGTCGGTGCGGGCACTACTTCCGGTGACGGGAGAAGAGTCACTTCGACCGACTTGCCTTTCACACGAATCTGACTGAACCGAACTTGCGAACCATCGGTCAATTCGGCTTCATCGAATTTCACTTGGCCTGGAAGTGTGCCCGAAGCCTTGCGAAGTTCGATTGTCGCAATGTCCTTTATGGCGATTTTCGCGGGCGTGGTGGAACCCGTTTCTTGAAAGCTCACGAACGACGGGTCGATTTGGGTGACGGCACCCGTGAGCCGTTTGCCACCCAACGTTATCAATTCGGCAGCAGTCGTCGAGGCTACGAAACTCCAACTGATCGCAATGATGATGACGAGTCGTGAGAAGATCGCGTGGTTCATCAGGTGTTCCAACTCCGGACGAATTCGGCAGGCATACTTGCCGAATTCACAAACTGAAAACTTACTGTTTGAAGCCGTTCATCCGGTTCAAGGAGCGGAAGTAGTCTTCGATCATCGGCTTAAACTTCGGTGGCATTTCCCGAATGAAGTCTTGGGTGATTTTCTTCCGTTCGACTTCGGGCAACTTGCCCCAGACTTGCTCGTAGTTACGCAGTTTCTTCACGTCCACTTGGCCCGGCCCGCTATCGGTGCCGCCCTTACTGTCGTCTTGGGGGGCGTTCGGTTTTCCACTCGGGTTACCATTCCCCGGCTCGCCACCGGACGGGCAAGAGCCATCGTTAGGCTCACCCTTTTCACCCGGCTTTTTCTCGCCCTGGCTTTTCTGTTGGCTCTTGGACTTCGCTTCGAGTTCTTTGATTTTTTCATCAAGGCGGAAGACGATCTTCTTCTGAATCTCTTGCGTTTGCGGACCACCCCGCGCCAAGTCCAGACGGCGACCGCTGTTGTCCATGAGTCGCCCGATGTTCGTGAGGTCTTTGTCGTCCTTGGCCCAGTTTTGCAGGTCGAAGAACATCAGCGTGGCCACGACCTTGTAGCGGTCCGGCGCGTCGGTCACGTCGTCCAGAAGCCGGACGATCGACGACACCGCTGCTTCCCGTTGCATCAAGGCGTGTTCGGCGACCGCCTTGTAAAAGAAGTAGCTCGCGGGATCAATCAGTTGCTCCGGCTGGATCGTTTTCGTGACGGCCAACGCCTCTTCGTAACCGCGCTTGCCCGCCAATGCTTTGGCGTAGCTAGCCGCAAGGTTGGAACGGATGTACGGGTCGAGTTTGGTGTCCTGAAAAATCGTCGGCGTTTCGATTGGTGGCAGGGTGTCCACCCGCTTGGCATCGGCCATTAAGGCGACCGTTTCGGGCAGACCGAGTGCAATCGACTGCATGGTGGCGTCCGAAACCGACCGGCCTTGCTGCGACCAAACCGCGTCGAACTTGACTTGGTCGAACTTGACCGTTGTCTTCAACCACGTTTCCAATTTCAGCTTCACGATGTCGGTGGGTTGGCTTTTGAGGGCGCTGAAGGTATAAACCGGCTTCGGAACCGGGTCCGCGGCAACGGCCGGCGATGACGCGAAGACTGTGCCCGAAAGAACGATTGCCATACTCAGGTAGTTGCGGAACGCCATGAAACTTCTCCTCAGTGGGAGTTCGTGAAAACGGGATCCATTCAACGCACCAACACCGATTCCCTAAACAGTTTAGACGAGCCATTGCCGTCACTGGTTACTGCCGCTCGCAATTTTGTTGACCATGTCCTGCAAGTTCGCCTGCTTATCGGCCAACTGCCTTAACTCCGCCTGGATAATCGGGCTGGACGCTTGCTCGCCCTTGTAACGTTCGCCGGTGCCCTTGGTGCGGCTGTTGACGTTCATCTGAAGCGTGCGAATCAACTTGAGTTCCGCAACCTGCTCGATGAGTTTCTTGTCGCCCGGCTTTTGCGGTTGCTGCTGTTGTTGGTCTTGCTTCTGTTGTTGCTGTTGGTCTTGCTGCGCTTTCTTGAGGGCGAGCAACATTTCCTTCAACATCGTGATGACGTTCTCTTCGACCTCCTGCGTGTCTTTGCCGACGTAAGTGTCGTTGAGCCGTCGTTGCACCGCGATCATGTCTTGTCGCACTTCTTCAAGCACTCGCGCAAATGCCACCGCCGTGCCTTCGCTTTCCAGCAGCTTCAACGTCTTCTCCGCTTCCGCGATGATGTCGATTTCTTTGTCGGCTTGCTGTTGAGACTTCTGCACTTCCGCCGTCGTCTTCACACCGTTGTTCTTGAGCAAAATGCTATCAATCGCTTTGGTCGCTTCGTACACTTCGATTTGCATGGCCAACATCCTGTTGACACGCACTTCGAGGTTCGCCAACAGCTTCAGCATCTCCTCTTCACGGAGTTGCTTAATCTTCTTCTCTAACTCTTGAATCGCTTTGGCAATCTGCTCGATCGCCTTCTCTTGTTGCTTGGTGGCCTGTTCACGCTGATCTTTTTTCAGGTCGTCTTCCGACGACTTCTGGTGAGGGTACGCATCCTGGAGTTGCTTGCGGCCCGGTTGTTGGGCTTGCTGTTGATGTTGCGCTTGTTGCCCCGGCTGTTGAGCGCCTTGTTGCGGTTGCCCACCCGGCTGAGGTTGGCCGCCACCCTTTGCGCCACCTTGCTGCTTCGCCTGTTGTTGCTCCCCTTCCTTGGCGTTCGACCCTTTGCCTTCGCCCCCCGAGTCCGGACTCGGCTTGTCTTGACCCTTGCCCTGCCCCTGGCCTTTGCCATCGCTCTTTGAAGTTGGCTTGCCAGCCGCTTCCTTACCATGACCTTCCTTGTTGCTACCTTCTTTACCAGCCGCGTCCTTACTACTACCCTCTTTACCTTCTTTGCTGGCCCCTTCTTTGCTGGCCCCTTCCTTGCTCGCCCCTTCCTGATCGCCGGAATCGCGCGGCGATCCGGCTTGATCGGATTGCTTATCTTCCGGTGACGCCTTGTCATCGCCGTTCGCCGACTTTGCGTCCTTCCCGACAGGCTTTTTATCGGCCCCGGACTCTTGACCCGGTTTCATCGGGTCGCCGCCTTTGCTGTCTTTGGAACTGCTTTTCGATTGTTGCGTATCCGGCTTGGCGGCACTCTCGTCGTCGCCGCTCTTGGCTTCGGGTTTTGGCTCGGCCTTGGCGATCCCTTCTTGACCCTTGCCCGCGTCCTTCGGTTCGCTGCCCAAGCGCTTGGCGAGTTCCTTGGTGCGGTCAGTGACTTGGTTTTGGTCTTTCGCAATCCGGGCGGCTTCTACTCGTTCCACATCCGTCATGGCGCGGATCGTCTTTTGATTCCGCAGAATGTCACGGGCTTCGGCCAGTATCTTTTCCAGCCGTTCGCGTTCTTGTTTCAACACCGTGGCGGCGTCATCGGTCATCAGGATGCTAAGAATTTCTTGCAGAACTTTTGTCAGTTGGGCATCTTGACCGCTGACGGAATCGAGTTGCTGAAGATTCGTCCCGCCTTTCCCCAACCCCGCGACCATCTTTTGAAACTGGTTCTCGACGTTCTCTTTCTTGGCCAACTCCAGCGCGGCAAAAATGACCTTCGCCCGTTCCTTGTCCTCGGGCCGTTCGCTCCGCTCCAACTTCTGGGCAAGGAACAAAAGCTCGCGTTGAAACTTGCGGAAGAGTTCGGCGTTCAGTTCTTGCGGGGAACGTAAATCTGTAGCGGATTTCGGTTCCGCAGTTTGCGGGGCTGACGAGGGAGATTGGCCGGTGAGTAGCGACGTGGAGAGCAGCAGTCCAACCGCTGTCACCAACACCGCCAACGCGATCATGCGAGACCGTGCGAACATGGAAATCTCCCTGCGAACCAAGTCAACCACATTGTGAATTCTAACCTATCTCCACCGAATTACTTCACACTGATTTTCAATTCCACCGTGGGACCGACCGTCGGCACGATTTTCACCGTGAAGTCGCCCGTCTTAGTCCCGGCGGTGATCGTGTATTCAAAGTCATTCCGATCGTCTTTGACCAGAACTTCCGCAGGAACCGTGATTTCGCTACCCACGGATGTTTCGAGGCGGAGTTTGATTTCTCCTTTGTCGAACAGTTTCCAGTCGATGACTTGCTTCACGACTCGTTGTTCACCCTTGGCCAGCGTGAGCGGCGGGACGGGACGAATCTCGGGGGCGAAAAGCCGTTCACGGCCAAGCTTGATGATCTGCTGAAGGGCCGACGTAACGACCCGCTGATTCTCGATGATCTTGCGGAGTTCCTCTCGCGCTCGGCCTTCCGACAAACTATCACCGAGTTCTTGGCGGATCTGTTCGAGCCGGCGAATCAGGTTACCCAGTGTCAACTTGGCGTTGGCTGATGCCGCATCTTCAGGGCGTCGGCCATCAAGCAGCGGATCGCGGAAGCCGGTCAGCGCGTCTTCAGCAAAGTTGAATTCGGTTGCGAGAACCTGTTCCAAGGGCCGAATGATCACGTTCTCGAACCGTCGCGGCACGGCGTCGTTGCAACGGTTCATTTCGACTTCGCGGCGAAGCCGACTGTACTCGTTCATGACGTTGGTCACAAGGTCACGCCCCTTGGCTACGTCTTGCGTAATGTCCTCCGCCCGCACGCGGGCCGAGAGCAAAATATCTGGTGGCAACGACTGACTCAGCAACCGATCGGCTTGCAGGTTCAATTTCGCTTGGGCCTCCCGTAACCGTCGCAACGCCTCGTCGAACTTGTTGGTGATGATTTCTTCGTCTTTGGTAATCTCAGCCAACAAGTCGGCTTCGGAGACGATCATTAACCGGATCGGTTCGAGGTTGCGGCCTTGTTTCGGCCCCGTCAAAACGTTGACATCCGTGGCCACGATGTTGAGTTCCATCTTGAACCGTGGCTGAATGTCCGTCGCCTCTGCCACGCGCATTCTACGCCCCTGTATTTCCAACAAGGCGTCCGCATCAATGAGATCGAACACGTCCGAATCGAGGGTGAACTTCACTTCCCGTACTACGTTCGGCGCGTCGGGGTTTGGCAGCGGTTGGCGAAACTTCGTGGCCAATGAGGATGAAGTGTCTCGGCGCAAACTGTCGAACGCCCGCTCAAAGGGCGCCACGTTCAACACGGCAAATTGCTTCTCCTCCGCCGATCCCAGCCTCGTGGTAGCGAACACACTGGTTGTGGGTCCGGTCGCATGGCTCAAGTTCGGCAATACTGGCGACATGGCGAACGCCGTCACAAGGGCTTGGAGTTGCAACCCGACAACGGCTTGGGCTTCCAGCCGCGTCACGGTGAATTCGTACTGCACCCGGCTCAACCCCGTGTCGTCGCGGATGATGGACTCCTTCACGAACGGCACCCGCGCGTTCGTGGTGCAGATGTACGCATTGCCAACTTTTCGTAGCACATCAACGGCCATTTCCACTTGTGGCGGTTTGTCGTCCATCACCTGAATCAGAATCGGTCGCTTGGATTGCACCCCGTCTTCGTCCACCAGGGTCAGATCAAATTCAACATCCGATACGATGCGATCGTCGCCCACGAACTGAATCGCAAACTGGTCGCCATCAACTGTGAGTGTGACACTGCTTGCGGCGTCCACCGCACCGGGGAGTTTGCCGACTTTAGGAGTGAGAATCACGCGCGTCAACTTCTTGTCCGCAGTCCCCGTTAATTCGAGTTCCGTCCCGTTGGGGACGGTGCAAATCGAACGATCGCCGGTGAGGGAAAAATCCTTGATCGGGAGCACTTGGCGCTGGGATTTCAAAACCTGCCAACGCAGCACGCCGAGTTGTTCGTCACGCAAATTAGGCGAGAACGCTATGCCACCCAAAACCCCACCCAGTGACTCCCGGATGACTCCGACCGCGTCCGACGGCGTGGGGTGGAACAAGTACGCGGGCTGGGATTCCACCCGCGCCAAGCGGGTCAACATCGGCGCCGGCACGAGGATAATTTGTTGCGATTCTGTGCGGTAGTCTTTCGCACGAACTGTGTAGGCAATCGACTCTTTTAACCCAGTCACCTCGGCGGAGTATTCCCCGTTCGGTTCCCGCGTTAACTGAATCACGCCTCTGGTCGCACCCTGCGTGCTCGCCTCACGCTTCTGATTCCCCTTGGCCACCTTTGGCATTCCGGTGTAATTCAGCACGACAGTATCGGGGGTGCTCAATTTCCGTAACGTGCGACTCATCGCGGGACGCATGGCGAGTTCAGTGAGGCGTGCTAAAACCCCGGCAACAACCGGCTGGTCGTTCCCGAACATCGACACCACTTCGTCAAGCGTCATGGCATTCAGATCAACGAGGGTCTGCGAAATCGGCTTCTCGATTGGTAACGCCATCGGTCCGGCGATGGCTGACAGTGCGATGTCAGTGGCTTTCCAATCGTCTTCGTGTGTGACCAAGACAGATTGATCGACCGCGATGCCGACGAAGTCCATCGTCAAATCGGACCACCGAAGCGGGCGCCAGCCTGTTCGAGAGTGGGAGTCCGCCAGCACCCATTCACTCGCGCGAACGCGGATTTTGGGTGCGGTCGCATCTTTGCCAACACGCAATTCGGCGCTGCTTGGCTCGACCACTTCGAGGTAAGCGTCCCGTGGCCAAGCCGTGTTTTTTAGGAGTACATTTCGTTCGGTCCAAATCGTGACGACATCGCAGAAGCGATTCACGACTGGTCCTGGTTTAGCATCGTGAACGACGAAAGCAAACAGCGGATACGACAACCCCAAGCAACCAACACCAATCACCAAAATCAGGATTAGTTTCAACCACAGACGATGCCAGTTGAAGATGCTTCTGAGCGGAACTTGTTCGAGCCGTTCGCGGGCTTCCTCGACGGTTTGGCGGATCATCTCGGGCGAATACCCGGCCCGTTCCGCCCGCTTGACATCTGCGAGTTCGACGGCGGTGATGAGGCGGTCACCCAGAATTTTCGGGAACCGTTTCTCTAGCACCAGTGCCAACGCCGGGTACGAAAACTGCGTCGTGACCCGGTACGCGATGCGACTGACAACAATGGCAATGAGTAGGATTCCAAACGCACCCAGTGCAATCCCACGGATCGAACGCGGAGCATCCAATACCCAGTCGAAATTGGTCAGTTTGAAGAGTCCGTAATCCGCCACCAACCCCAACCAGAACCAACCGACCGCACACAACGCCGCGAACAACAACCCATCAAGGATGACGAACCGACGGATGATCCCGCGCATCTGGTTCAACGGATGCAGGATGCGGTCGTCCGCTTCGGTGGTCGGTGTTATGGACTGTGCAGCAGGCATAGGAACCAAGCGGGCTTCGAGGGTTGTGAACGCTATAAACCAATCACGCCAACCGTAGTAACTTTCGTGTCAACCATTCGATCGTGAGCAGCAACACGATCGCAAGCAACAGCCATCCCACTTCAAGATGGTAGCCCAACAACGAGGCATCCAGCACGTTCACGCTCTGGTCGCCAAATGGAATCGACAGCGGTCGGTCCCACAGGTCCTTCACTGCACCGCGATTGCGGAAGGTCTGCGAAGTCGCATCCATACACGCCGGGATCATGGCGAGCTTTTCGGTTTCACTCAACCGGAAAGCCAGCTTGACCCGGTTGAAGTCGCGTTCGGAGCCTTTCAGCTTTTCCAGCACGCCAGCATCTTTGATCCGCCCCCGCACCTCTTCGAGGGTACCCGCCACTTGTTCGAGAGCGGCGAAATCAGGCCGCGTGTTGTCCAGTTCCGGGTCGGACTTCTTCAGGATAAAGTCCCCCGTGATCGTGTCCCCGGCACTGTCCGGCACGTCAATCACGACCCGGTACCGCTTGTCACCCGGCGGTAGCCGCGTCGGGTCGGCGAGGACTTGCCCGGCGTAGTAGCCGTCGAACTCGTTGCCACCCTTCTTCGCCCGCATTTCAAACGGCCCGAGTTCCTTTTCCTTCTCGTTGTTCGCGTTGAATTGTTCGATGCGGAACTTCGGCGAGATCGAGTTCATGTCGTAAGGCTGTCCGTTCGGGGACAGCAACCGGGCTTGCACGCGAATCTGCGACCCGGACAGAAACTCTTTGCCAATCAGCACCCGACCCCGCGACGCTTTCGCATCCCGATTCCCCGCCGCGTACCGCGACAACTTGACCCAAAAGCGGTCGAAGAAGTCTTGGTTGTACGCCCGGAATCGCCAGATTTCCCCCGACCCCAGGAACACGGTTCGGCCCCGTGCCGGTTGGGTGGTGACCAACCACGGCTTCGGGTCCGGGTCGCCCCGGTCGTTCGTGTCGAGAAACTCGGCGAGCGTACTGGACCCCGGCTTGGTCATTTTGAGCGGGTAGTACGAATAGAACCCGCGTGTGGGTGTGAGGTTCTCACGGGGGCTGGTTCCGACGGCGAATTTATCACGCCCGGTGAAGAACGCTTCCCACCCTGCCACAGGGTCGTCGGCTGGTTCGTCTTCCAATTTCAGCACATCGAATTCTGGATTCGGCTTCAACAGCACCCGCCGTGGGGTACGCGGGATCGGCTTGGTTTTCACGAGAATGATGTCTTCCGGCACGACCGGCAGGATGTCCAGCAGCGGCTTCACACGGCCCGTATCATCGGCACGTGCCAACTGATACGTGTGCAGCGGACCCGCTACGTAGATGAACCCGCCGCCCAGGTTATCGACCCACGTTTGCAAGTTTTTAATCTGATCAACGGACAATTCGGACCAGTCCGGGTCGAAGGCAATCACCAAATCGTACTCGTGCAGGTTGTAGTATTTGTCCTCCGGCTTCGAGTTGGTGCCGGTAATGTCCAACCGCGTCGGGAACCGGCTCAGGAGCCGTTCGGCGGGAACGTCTTGTACCCCAGTCCCTTCGCGGCCACCTTCGTTTTGCAAGCAGATGCTTAGCTCCGCACGGTTCTGGGCCGTCTCACGAACCAGCAAAGTGCGAAGCGTCTGGTACTCGCGCGTCGGGCCGCTGGCGAACAACAGAATCCGCGTCGGCTTGTCCAATATTTGAATCAAGCGTGGCGGGCTGATGTGTTCCGCGTCCGGACTCAGTTCCCGTTTGTCGCGCGCGATTCGGGCGACGACGTTCCAGGCACCGGGTTTGAGTTGCTTGCGCTTGCCGAGTTTCTTCGAGTTTTCGGTTAACGTGTCCGGCAGCTTGTCCGGATCGACGAAGAACTCGGCTTGGCCGTGGGGCGGGTTGGAGTCGCCGGCAAACTTGAGTTTCACGGCGGGGAGTTCGTGATCGGGTGCATCTTTCTTGGTGTCCCGACCGGGTAGGTACAGGCTGAGTTTCACATCGACTTCCGTGTCCGCGAGGCCGAGACCGTCGGCTTCGACGACGATTTTGAACTGCTCGTCCGGTGCCGTTCGATCGGGGGCTTGCACGTCGGTGATGACGATGCTCACGTTTTCGCGGGCTTCGCCAACAGCCACCGTGAACAATGGAATCTTCTCGCGGACAGCCCGGTCCTTGAGCGTCTTGAACGCGGATTCCGAACCCAGATTGCTGCGGCCATCGCTGAACACAATGACCCCTTGCACCATGTTCGAGGTCTCGCGGTTCACCAGTGCGGTCAACGAATCCGGGACGTTGGTGCCGAGAACAATCGCACGGGCCACGTCGATCCGCTTCTCGATCTTGTCGCGATTCTCGTGTAGCGTGACCTTGTCAACGTCTGCTAGTTCAACCGGAACTGCTTCGTCCTCGGGTAACTTGCTCCAAGCCATCGCCCAATCGGCGTTGCTGGCTTCGCCTGCTTTCCACTGAGCGGACTTCATCACCGCCTCTTGTCCATCAGGCGAGACGCCACGTAGCACCCACGGTTTGAAGTCGTAGTTCACCCACGATTCCCACTCTTGACGCGACCATTGTGGTTTGTCTTGCTCCAGCGTGCTCGACTCGTCGTCCAGCCGCGTGCCGAACCGATAGAGATAGACGGGGTTCTTATCGAGTAGGTTCTTCACGAAGCCGACTTGCTCATTGGTCAAGAAGTCGAGAATCTTTTGCAACCGCGTCCTGGGCTTCTGGCCCTGAATACTCGTGGTGTCGTCCGAGGTCTGCGACACGCTTGGCGAAACGTCCAGGACGATCACGACCCGCGACCGCTTTTCCGTCAATTCCCAGTATTGAATCGCGGGTAGCAAAAAGGCGATCGTGAGCAGCAGATACACACAACAGCGCAACACCGCTAACGGCAACGACCACCACCCGACGGACCGACTATCCATTACATACAAGGCCAGTACAAAGCTGAACGCGCCGCACAGCGCCGCACCAGTGACCACCAACCATGCCGCGTTTTCCCACTCGCCGATCACCATGTTCGGGAACGCCAACGCCACGACCACACCCAGTAAGCAACCAACCCGCAGCATCGCAACCGGAATCGCCCACGCGAAAATCTTCCGCCGATCCGCGCGGAACAGAATCGCAACGAGCAACAACCCCAGCACCGCACCACCACCCAAGATCAGCAGTTGCAGCGAGGAGTCGAACGTCGATACATCGACCGGCAACGGATCGCTGAGGCGCCGGAGGAAGTATTTCGCTTCTAGGTTTATGTCAGTCGAAGGCATATCTAAGCCGCTGTTGCCGTTGGGGTTGTCGTGGTCTTCCGCATCGTCGTCGCCACTGTCGGCGCAGTGGTTTCTAGATCGCCGGTATTGTTGAAACTCAACCGCATCGAGAGGTACTGTTCGGCTAACAAGAGCAGACCCAATAGCACGACCAGTACCCACGATTCGGACAGGTCGCTCTTTTTGTTCCGCAGTTCTTTCACCCAATCGGAGTCGTCCACGGAGTGAAGTT
>JAYSXU010000566.1:0-3722 GCA_043716965.1 Fimbriiglobus sp. | reverse complement strand
CACGTTCCGGGACCACCTGACACGACGGCTCGGCGATCCCTCGGCTTAACACAGCGCGGCGACACAACGGAAGCTAACCGCGCTATCTCTTCGAGACTGGTCAAAATAATCACGAGCAGCTGACGTGCAACCTTTAGGCCAATCGGCGTAACTGCCACCTCGCCTTACGCGACCGTAGGAAAGGGGGGGGCGGCCTGACACTACAGGGTCTTCGCAGTCTCCGCGCTGATATGCATCTTTGTCATACCAATCATCACACAATTCCCAAATGTTCCCATGGCAATCGTGTAGACCCCATGCATTTGGCAACGTCTCACCAACACGATGTGTGTCGCCTTTAGTGTTGTCTCTGTCCCAACTGATGAGACCATTCCTTTTGCCAGTGTTGCCATAGTCTGTGTTGCTTCCAGCACGACAGCAGTATTCCCATTCCGCTTCGGTCGGCAATCGAATTTTCCAGCCACACAACTCCGAGAGTTTCCCGCAAAACTCTTGAGAGTCATCCCAACTCACATTATCGACTGGCAGATCGTGCCAGCTATGGTGGAAACTCGGGTTTGTTCCCATCACGGCCTGATACTGCCTTTGCGTGACGGGAAAGATACCCGCGTAAATCCCTTTGGTCAGCGTGACCGTATGAACCGGCTTCTCGTCATCGCCTGAACCGCCCATAAGGAACTGACCCGGTGGGCATTACGCGAACGCCATCGACAACCCGCCGGGCAGCGGGATTTCCAGACGATCGCCCGCCTTCAGCACGGGCTTGGCGACCACGATGGGCGGAGGGGGCGGAGGGAGCGGGGGAGCGGGTAGCAGGTCGATCGGTTCCGATTTGGCGTGATCCAGTTCGCTCATGAACGCCGATGCGGTTACCGGGCGGTCGTCTAATTCCTCGGAGGCGCAGCGGAGGATCAGGTCGGCGACTTCGTCGGCGACACCCATTCCCCTGAGGACGCGGGTCGCGCCGGTGCCGGGGCCGCTGTCGAGTTTGCCGGTCAGCATTTGATACGCGATAACGCCGAGGGCGTGAACGTCGTCGCGGGGGTCGGGGTCGTCGCCGCGACGCTGTTGCGGGCTGCTGTAGATCGGCGTGTGCGACCCGCGCAGGTAGCTCAGCAGCCGCCCGCCGCGTGTGCTATGCCCGGTGCGTTCCTGGCGGTTGGTTTCCTTCGCGGTCACGGAGCCGATGCCGAAGTCCGTGATCCGCAGCCGCTTCGTCGCGGCGTCCAGCAAGATGTTCGACGGCTTCAAGTCGCGGTGGACGATCGGCCCGGTCGGGTGCGGCAGCGTGTGGAAGAACCCGATCGCGTCCGCGAGTTGGCGTATCGAAGAGATCACTTGCGGCAAGCGGGCGTCGTTGGGCATCCCCGCCAGAGAGTGAATCCAATCCGTCAAGTTCCCGCCGCTGACGTACTCGAACAGCAACCACGGCGTGTCCCCATCAAGGTGGGCGTCCTTCAACGGCACAATGTTCGGGTGCGACCCGGCGGCCATGACGCGGTTAATCAGGTCCGCTTCGTGAATCAGATCGCGTCCCGTTTGGCCGAAACAAAACTTAATCGCACCGGAAAGCGAGTTCATGCGGGTGTGGCGGGCGTACCAAACTTCACCAAAGCCACCCATGCCCAACAAGTGGTCCAGCACCCAGCCCGACTTGTTCGGCACGCCCATCCCAGGCCGGAATCGCGGTGGACGCGGTGGCAGCACCTCCACGATGTCCTCGGCACTGTTCACCGCAAAGTTTTGCGGCACCGTCGTCCCGGTCGGGTCTTCGGCCCGTTTCAACGATTGCCGCAACGCCTCCGGAATGCCGGTCAGGTATTGCACGAGGTCGATGATCTCGTCGTCCGTCGGCGCCGCGACGTTGTGCCCCGCCGGAACCCGTGCGGCGACTTCATTCACGATTTCAACCAACTCGACGCGAATCTCGTCCATCGTGGCGTTCGCCAACTGCTGGAAGTCCGCCTGCTGTTGCTGCACCCGGCGACGCTCCCGGTACTTCTTGAACGCGCTCTCCCCGACCGCATAAACGAACGGCCCGCCCGGCACCATCTGGGCCAGCCCCTGAATGCCGTTCTCCACGACCGCTTCCGCCACACACTGGAAAAATTCACGCACGGGATGCTCCGCTTCGCCGGTGGGATCGAGTCGCTTCGGGAGGTATTCGCCCGTCGTGTGCAACAATTTACCCGATTGCCCCGCTGGCGCGAACAAGCAGATCGAGACAATTATCTTTCAGTAACAGATTTCCGCCTTTGCCCGCTTTGACCTTTCCTCACTCGACAAGAAGATTTCGACAAATTTCACTCGCAATTGACTTTTCGAGGCGATACAGTACGAACGTCGATCTCTTTCGCTGGCATTGTCCGTGATGTCATCACTCGCATCTGTCATCGCGGTCAGCCGTCCTCTTCCCTTGTTCTGAGGTTGTCATGGTCCCACGTGTTCGTCGGGCAGTCCGCCCAGGGTTTACGCTAATTGAGTTGTTGGTGGTGATTGCGATCATCGCAATCCTGATCGGTTTGCTGTTACCCGCCGTGCAAAAAGTGCGTGAAGCGGCGGCTCGCGCGCAGTGTCAGAACAACCTGAAACAAATCGGGTTGGCGCTGCACAATTACGAAAGCACCAACGGGAAACTCCCGGCTTGGGGCTACGACTTCGCGTCAAATCCGCGGGCCGCAAACCCTTACGGGCCGCAGACCCAGGGCTTCACCGCCACGGTTATGATTGCGGAGTACATCGAGCAAGGAAATCTTGTGAACTTGGTGAACCGGCAAATCTCGATTCTCGATCCGTTGAATCTGCCGGCGCCCGCACCAGGCGCCAGCAACATCGCCGGATCGACAGCCGTGAAGGTGTTCCTGTGTCCGTCCACACCCGGTGGCGAGCAACTGGCCAACTATGACATCATTATGAGTGGTTATTTTGGCAATACGGGGCACCGCTATTCTCGCGTGGACTACTGGCCGTTCACGGGCGTTGATGACACGCTGTACGGTGCCAGCCGGTGCAACCTCGGCACCGCGCCGGCCGACGTTAGGAACTCGGCCGCGCTCAGCCCGAAAGGTGCCAAAGGTCCGAATAGCGGCAACCCGCTCATTTCGATTACGGACGGCACCAGCAACACGTTGCTGTTTACGGAAATCGCGGGCCGTGGCGTGTCCGCGTTCGTCCGTGGCAAGGCCGTCACGGCGATACCGTCAACCGCCGCGGCGCTGATTGCGGCAAACGTGATTACACCAGTCAGTGGTCAGGGCGACGCATCCCAATACATCCGGGGTGCGTGGGCCGACCAGAACGGCGTAACCTACATGCGGGGCTACTCAGTCAACGCCGCCGGGAATCAAGTCAACGCGACGACGGGTTGCGACATCATCAACGTGACCAACCACGCCGCGCCGTACTCCGCCCACACCGGCGGCTGTAACATGCTCCGGTGTGATGGTTCGGTCGGGTTCCTGCGGTCGAGTGTCGCGCCCGCCTCGCTGATCGCCTTCATCACCCGCAGCGGTGGTGAAGTGTTTAATTTGGATTAGACGTGAAATGAGTTATCGGGCGTGCGGGTTGAGCGTTCAACCCGCACACCACCAATACAAACGCCATCCGATTTCGGATGGCGTTTGTATTGGATCTGAACCAAATCACTTCGTCGTCAGTTCAAACGCCGTCAGTTCTTGGGGCTTCTTCTCGATCGTGACTTTCAACCCGGTCAGTTCCTTGGA
>JAYSXU010000565.1:0-3725 GCA_043716965.1 Fimbriiglobus sp. | reverse complement strand
GTTCGCGGGTGGTCAGAGTCGGGTGCAGGTCGGCAGGGAACGGGACGAATGCTTCTTGTGGCGGACGCAGGACCAGCCCCAGTACCCGCCGGGCGAGGAACACGCCGCGGTGGATCGGCGAAGTTTCGGTCGTGTACGAAAACGCAGCCATCATGAACGGGTGTGTCAATACACCGGCGCGGTTTTCGGCGTCCAAATCCCACTTCTGAAACGGGGCGTCGAACGCCAAGTCTTCCCCATAGAAAGACGCCAATCGTCCGTTCAGGTACGTCTCATTTGCCAATAACAGTTGCCGAAAATCGGAAGTCGGACTCCAAACGATTTGTTGGACGAACAGGTCAAGCGATGTTCGCAGGTCAGTCACGACCTCCGGGGTGAAGCCCGGATAACGCTCCGTGTTCTTGGAGATTTCCGTGACTTGGTCGATCCCGAGCCACTTGTGCGTGAACTCCCGGAGCTTCGCTTTCGCTCGCAGGTCGTTCAACATCCGTTCGGCGTGTCGGGTGATCTGCTCACGGGTTTTCAACTTGCCATTTGCAGCGGCGGTTAACAATTCTTGGTCGGGTAACGAATCCCACAACTCATAGGACAACCGTGATGCGACTTCATGCGGATCGGGACCGTCACCGAGTTCGCGGAACAGAAACCGGGGTGATTTCAGCACCAATAGCACGACTCGTTTCACTGCTAGGGCAGGGTCTTTGGCCGTCTCGAATTGTCGATCGACGAAGAAGCGAATTTCGTCCGGTTTCAGCGGTCGGCGGAAGGCCCGTTCCGTGAATTTGCGGGCGAACTCTTTTAGTTTCGGCAGTTGGTCTGTGGTCCCCGCCAGTTCCGGCAACTTCGTGGCGATGTAAGCCGCCGACTCGAACGCGGCATCGGTCGTGGATTGCTCCCACGCTTTCGAGATCGTCGTGCCACGTTCCCAACCCAGGCTGCGGTCATCGGGCGGAAATGCCGTGGTGACGATGAACGACTCCGCCGCGTTGGTCGGTGAAAGGTTTCGTGCGGGGATCACTTCCGTCGCTTGATGAGGCCGTTTCCACTCCAACGAGATCATCGCCGGTGCGGGGAGGCGGTTCTTAGCGTCCTTGTCCGCGACCCCTTGCAACGCTTTGGAAAACTCCAACCGAAGTGGGTAAGCACGACCCGCGAGCAACAAGATCGACGCCCGAAATTCCGTGTCCAGGCCAGATTTGACGTAGGCGTCCACGAGTGGCTTAGTGTTGTCGTTCACCCACAATCGAACCGATTGATCGGACCGCACGACAAAATCGTAGACACCCGTTTCAGGCGCTAACACCGAACCGGACCAGCGAATGGCGAATTCATGCGGCTCGATTTTCCCCTTTTCGGGGCTAGCGGTGCCGAAGTCGAAGCGCACCTCGTCATCCGTGCGGTCGAGGATTCGCTTATCGTTCCGGAAATTGCGTGTGTTGAAGTATTCGCCGCGCAACCCACGCGCCTCGTCCCATTTCGTTTGGGTTCGGAAACTCCCGACGAGGTCCGTCACGGTATTGCGGTATTGTCGAACTGTGAGGCGGGCGAGGTCGATGCGGGGCGGCGTGTTTCGTTCCCTGGCCGCTTGCGAGTAGAACGATTCGTGGATGTATGCGGCAACCGTGTCGGCATCGTCACCGATACAAGTCCCCGGTTTATCCTCGGGCATCGTCTTCGCAATGTATTTCGAGAGTTGGGCAACGGACCGATCGCCGACCAGCGGTTCCGCATACTCTTTCGTTCCCGCACCATCCACGCCGTGGCACCGCACGCATTGCTTCTGATAAATTTGCTCGCCACTCAGTTTGTCCGCACCGCCAACGTATGGGCACGGCAATGCTATGGACACAATAACGATCAGTGTCGCAAACAGCGGCATCCAACGTGGCCGTGTTACTATCAGGGGAGCTATCATCGGGGGAACCATCAATGGAGGGAGTCCGTGACAACCGAAGCAGTTCGGTCCAGCAGGCAAGCGTCAACTACCACATTATAACATTTTTAGAGCCAACGCGGACAAGAACAGTTCCAAACAATTGGGCCACGTCAACTCGTCACTCCGCAACAGCATTCTTTGCGAATCGCGGTTGCTCTTTTCAAGTAAAAGTCAGGGCGTGAGGCGAAAATTCCCCGACGTAATGGAAAATGTACTTGGCGTGAAGATTCCGTGCAACTATACCCACATCACCTCTCCCTTGTCCCTTGCCTAACTGGAATTGCGCTTACGAACAGCCTTTGTCAAAACTGACGAATCGTTGATCCGGTAAGGCTCGTGACACTGTCATCGTCTTTTACTAGCGGCACTTGCCCACAACTGCGTGAGTTGTGGTGTGTCTGAGTCGGCCACGAAACCACCTTGGTTTTGTGGCACGGTTTGCGCATTTCGCAAACCCGACTTCCGTCCCGGATCTGAATGACACGAGGAGATGTATGCGACTCTTCCGACGTTGGCTGGCACTTCCGCTATTCATGACTGTTGCACTACTAATGTGCGGGTCGGTCCAATCTCAGACCCCTGATAAACAAGACGACAAAGCGGTCAAGTCTGAGACGAAAGCCAAAACACCCCAAACTGATGACGCCAAAGACAAGACGATCAGCGACCTGAAGAAGACCGTCGAAGGACTTCAAAAGGACATCGACGGTGCGAAAAAATCCGTCATGGAGTTGAACAGTTCCGTAGCCGATTCGCTCAAAGCCTCGGCGAAATCGCTGGAGGATTTGAAGGCCGCTTCGACCCTGAGTGGGACAAAGGCTGACGCCACGGACAAGACAATCGCAACCGTGCAGCAATCCATTGTCGATGCCAAAGTCCAACTCGAATCGATCAAGGGTATGGACGAGAAGTTGAAAGCCGTCGATGAAATCAAGAAGACGGCAGATACTGCCAACACTGCTGCCGGTGACGGCAAATCCAAGGGCGACACGGCGTGGATGTTGATGTCCACGGCGCTCGTCATGTTTATGTTACCGGGCTTGGCGCTGTTCTACGGTGGGATGGTCCGTCGTCGCAACGTGCTGGCCACGATGATGCAAAGCATGGCGTGCCTTGCGGTCGTTGGGCTGTACTGGATCGGAATCGGCTACGCTTTGGCGTTCGGACCCTCGGCGTTTAGCGTCCCGGAAATGATGGGGATGCAAGGCGGCGGCGTGCTGGGGTGGAGTTGGGATTTGGTCTTCCTGCAAAACATTGCCACCGATCAGAAGCTTCCCGGCTACGAAATCCCCGTTTACGTTCACGCCATGTTTCAGGGGATGTTTGCGATCATCACCCCGGCACTGATTAGCGGTGCCATCGCCGAACGCATCCGCTTCTGGCCGTTCTGTATCTTTGTGATTCTGTGGATCACGTTCGTGTACTGCCCGCTCGCTCACATGGTCTGGGCGTTCGACTTCTTCAACGAAGTCCCTGTGGATGCGAAGAAAGGTCTCGGAGCGACTGCAATCGGCTTCCTTGGCGCCAACGGCGCCCTGGACTTCGCAGGCGGAACGGTGGTTCACATTGCTGCCGGGATGGCGGGCTTGGCCTGTTGTCTCGTGTTACGTCGCCGGGACGGCTACCCCAAGTCCGTGATTCACCCGAACAGTATGGTCTTGACGCTTCTGGGTGCGGGGATGTTGTGGTTCGGCTGGTTCGGCTTCAACGGCGGCAGTGCAACCAATTCAAGCCCGCTTGCGGGATCGGCGTTTGCCGCCACCCAAGCGGCCGCTGCCGCTGCCGGCTT
>JAYSXU010000564.1:0-3727 GCA_043716965.1 Fimbriiglobus sp. | reverse complement strand
GTGGTGAAAGTGTCTGGGTGGCGTGGTTCCAAATTGTTTGCCGCAACCAGTTCGCAACTGTGGCCGATCTCCGGGGTGATATTGCTTACGCGCAAACTAGCCGGGCGCGGGCGGAGCAACTTCGGGAAGCCATCGAGACAAACGCCTACGACGGCGCGTGGTACCGGCGGGCCTACTTCGACGACGGAACGCCCCTCGGCTCCGCCCAAAACGAGGAGTGTCGGATTGACTCGCTGACCCAATCGTGGTCCGCAATTTCGAGCGTTGCCGACCCCGCCCGATCGACGTTGGCCATGAACGAGGCGATGAAGCATTTGGTTCAGCCTGCGAACCGTCTCGTGCTGCTGTTCGAGCCGCCGTTTGATACGGGACCGCTTCAACCGGGGTACATCAAAGGGTATCTGCCGGGCGTGCGCGAGAACGGCGGCCAGTACACACACGCCGCGTGCTGGATGGTGAAGGCTCTGGCGGCCCAGGGTCGCACCCAGGAAGCGTATCGCCTGTTTGATTTGCTCAACCCGATTCGTTCGTCGAACACGATGCCTAAGGCCGATTGCTACCGGGGCGAACCCTACGTCATCGCGGCGGACGTTTACAGTCGCCCCCCGCTAACAGGTCGCGCGGGGTGGACGTGGTACACTGGGTCGGCGGCGTGGTTCTACCGGGTCGGACTCGAAGACATTCTCGGGTTGCACCGTGTGGGTGACCGGCTTCACTTCAAACCCTGTGTGCCTACCGAATGGCGGTCGTTTCAAGTCACGTATCGGTTTGGCAAAGCGGTCTACAAAATCGAGGTCGTGAACACGCACAAGACCCAGAGCCACAAGTTGACCGTTGACGGCGTTGCAATCGCAGACGGGAAAATACCACTTGTGGATGACGGCAAAGAACACACGGTGAAACTGGTCACAGGACGGGAGTGATGAACCAGCATCACACCGCAGCTTCGACGAACGATGTTAACAGTCGCCGCATACCGGGTTGGCTGGTCGTGAGTTCTTCGGGATGCCATTGCACACCGATCAGGAATTGGCCGTTGGTGCCTTCGACACCCTCAATGATTCCATCCGGTGCAATGGCGTTGGTTGTCAAACCGTGCCCGAGGGTCTTGATGGCTTGGTGGTGCATACTGTTGACGGGCACGATTGCTTCACCCAGAATCTGGCCTAGCCGTGTCTTGGCTTTGACGGCAATTTCATGGGCCAAGTAGGCCCGATTCGGACTGTGCGAAGTCGGGAAGTAGTCGTGTTTGAACGTGGCGGGCACTTGTGCGGAGACATCCTGATACAGCGTGCCCCCCATCGCCACGTTGAGGATCTGAATCCCTCGGCACACCGCCAAGACTGGCATTTTCGTGGCCATCGCGTGTTCGAGTAGCTGCAATTCAATCGCGTCGCGGTCCGGGTCGGTCGTGCCACACAACGGGTGCTTGAGTTCGCCGTACTGCGACGGATCGACATCGACCCCGCCGGTTAGGAACACCCCGTCGAGACGGTCAAAGATTTCCTGCATTGTGCCGGAGTCGTGGGGTAACAGTGGAATGAGCCACGGGACCGCACCGGCCATGCGCAGGGCTTCGACGTAATGCGAACCCATAATCCAACAGTTCGGACGTTCCCCGGCGACACCCGGCACGGTTTGGGTTGCGATACCAACGACGGGCCGCCCCATAGGTCTACTCCTGTGAAATCCGAGTCGTCAACGAGGCGGGAGGGTGTGAAGATTCTACGGGCAGACAGGGGCATTTGTCTAGCGCTTGAGCTTCCACCGCGTCGGGGCGCCGTTCTTGACGCCGTCACAGACGAGCAACAATTCGTACTCGTTGCCCACGTGTTTCAACACGGTTAGCCCTTCGGGTTTGCCTTTCCCCATTGGGGGCACGTCCGCCAGACGCTTCATCTGACCCGGCGCCGTTTTGGACCACAGGTCGTGGCCGTCCCAATAATAGATGCGATAAGTCATGTGCCCGTTGCCGACTGGTCCGGCGAGAATCAAAAACCCGTCGGCGGTCGCCACAATGTCCCGGATACCACGCCCGTCGAGATTAACGTAGACCGTCTTGGCAGTGGCGGTCGGGTCGTCAAAAGTGCAAGTCAGGATCGGCACCCAGTTGTCCCGTAACACCGGACCGCGAAAGCCAAAGTAGAGCACGCCTTTTTTGACCGCCAACCCTTCAATGTCGATGCCGTTCTCTTTGCTGGCGATCGGGATGAAGTCCTTCAAAATCGGGTCTTTATCGAGTGCCTTCTTCAAGCTCTTGGTTTCGACCCGGCCCGGCTTGCCTGCCGCGTCCAGGGTGAACCGGAAGAACTGCTCGCGGTGTTTCTTGTCGTCCAAGATCGGTAGCACGCCGGGTGCCGTTTCGTTTTCCTTGCGAACGCGGCTGTGGGAACCCGTGACGTAAACGGTGTTCCCTTCCGCCGCAACGCCTTCCAAGTCCACTTCCTTGCCGGACGGATCGAGGATCAAATCGTGCAACACCGTGTAATTGACGCCGTCCTTCTTCAGAACTTGCACGGTTGCGGTTTCGTCCGAACAGATGACGAGGAAGTCGCCGACGACCGCAAGCCCGCTGATGTCGAGATCGCCCAAAATTTTCCCATTAAACGTCACGTTGCCGAGCGGTTCCATGTTCATTGCCTTCCACTGGTACTACGACCGGATAAGATTGTCCTGGCCGTCAGGTGCCATTATCGAACTGTTGGGCCACGATAGCAAAAGTTGTTCGGAACGCAGTGGACGAATTTCGGGCCGCCGCCATAGACTTGCAGAAGTCTGCTGACTCGGCGATGCTATGCAGGATGACGTTGCTGTCACACACAACCTGGAGTCTAGAAAATGACCTCTCCGCATGATCCGACACATCGGGCTGTTCTGGGTGCTGCCGCCGCTGAACCCTTCAAGCCGAAGGGCAACATTAAGCACTCCATCGTGTACTGGTGCTTCAACGTGGCCGGGGAAAAATGGGACGCGGAGACGACGTGCAGAATGGCCAAGGAACTCGGGTGCGTGTCCATCGAAATGATCGACCCGGAACACTGGCCGATGCTGAAAAAGCACGGCTTGACGTGTGCGATTGCGATGAACGGCTACCCGAAAGCGGGCTTCATGTACGGCCTAAACAACCCGCGTCACTCCGCCGAGGTGATTGCGGCGACCACGAAACGTATCGAGGAATGCGCGGACGCCGGGGTGCCGAGTGTGATCGCGTTTACGGGTTACAAATGGCACGACCCTGCCGACCCCAAGAGCGGTGAAATCAGCCGGGACGAAGGGGCCGCGAACACCATAAAAGCGCTGAAGGAACTCGCAGTGGTCGCGGAGAAAAAGAACGTGACGATCTGCATCGAGCACCTCAACACGCGCGATGACACGCACCCGATGAAAGGCCACCCCGGCTACCAAGGTGACGACCTCGACTACTTGGCGGGCATCGTTCGCAAAGTGGGTTCTTCCCATGTCAAGCTACTGTTCGACATCTACCACGTGCAAATCATGCACGGCGACGTGATCCGGCGATTGGAAGAGAACAAAGACATCATCGGCCACATCCACACCGCCGGTAACCCCGGTCGCGCCGAGTTGGACGAGGCGCAAGAAATCGCCTTCCCCGGCATCATGCAAAAACTGGTGCAGTTGAAGTACACCGGCTACGTCGGCCACGAGTTCATCCCCACCCGCAACCCCCGCGAAGGCTTAGCCCAAGCCGTGCGACTGTGTGATGTTT
>JAYSXU010000563.1:0-11333 GCA_043716965.1 Fimbriiglobus sp. | reverse complement strand
TACACATCGTTGGGTTAATTCGCCGAGAGTAGCGCCGTGATGGGCAAGTTGAACGTGTACGTCTTGTTCGTTACCTTGTCGGTGGCTTTCAGCCGCACCGTGAACTTGCCGGGGCGGGTGAGCGGCAACAGAAACCGCACGGTGATCCCGGCGTCTTTTTCATCGACGCCCGCATCGAGGTTGAAGACACTCGGCTTTTGAATGGTCGGGTTCCCCTTCTCGTCCAAAGGAACCATTTCGATCGACACGTTCGGTTGCTTTTTATCGCCACCCCGCCCGAAGCCGACGACGCCGAATTGGACGAACACCGATTGCCCCACGATCGCCGTGGTCGGGGCCGGAATTTGGCCGCGTTCGTCAATGCTGGCGTACACCGCAACGACGCCAAAATCTTTACCAAGGACGCTGAACTTTTGCTCCAACGTTTTCGTCGCCTTGTTGGCGGTGTCCGTGACCGTGACCTTCATCGTGTACTCACCGGGGGGCTGGTCAAGACCCACTGAAACATACGCCCGCCCCGGCAGTTTGCCGCCGCCCAGTGGCACGAAATCGGCTTTTGTCGAAGGGTCGGTTTTGTAAAACGTTTTGCCCGCTTTATCAAGGATGTCCATTCCCATCGTGTACTGCACTTTACCTTCCGGGTCGATGGTAATGCCTTCGATGTCGAAGCACACGAACAACACGTCCCCCGGCAACAACGGGCTACCAGGGCGAGCGCCCCCGAGTTCGCCATACGTACTACGCACATTAGAGAGCGCCAACCCGCCAGTCTGCGCCGGTGCGAAAGCCATTGCCGCAATAAGAACAATCGGAGTCCACATGGTCGTCATCCTTTAACGTGAGGTTCGCAGCATTATGCAGTATTGTCGGGTTCGTTTTGGGACATGACCAGTCCTGTTTTTCTGAAGCAGAGGCCACATCAGACATCAGCTAACGAAAACGCCATTTGGCATGATGGCATCGAAGGGATTTAGACTCTGATTGGGCGATGGGTTTGTGTTTTTCAAGAGGTTCGTTGCCCGATAGACTTGCACGAGAGATGGTTCACCGTTGCCGCTGCCTGTAATCAGATCAACCTGACCGTCACCGTAAGTGTCTCGCAACGCCAAGCGAACTCCTCTTTGTTTGACAGGGTCTTCGGCGAAGAAATTCGCGCGCTGGGCTGTCGGTATCTCGTCCACGTTGCCGAACGGCTTGGCTGTGAGAAGTGTTTTCCCGTCGAAGAGGCGAACCCTTGGCCCGCCACCTTCTCCCGCTCCGAAGGCGAGATCCACAACCCCATCCCCGGTCACGTCGCCGACCGCGACAGAAACGCCGTTGCGTAGGCTGCTTTCAAAGGCGAAGAAATCGCCGACAAGTTTGACCGGGTTGTGAGCGTTCAAGCTGCGCCCGTCGAAGATGGCAACCCGTGGCCCGCCGAGGGATCCAGCGCTAACGATCAAGTCGGGAACCCCGTCCCCGGACACGTCACCCAGCGCGGCTTGCGCACCACCCCGGAAGGCCGTATCCTCGATCCCAAAGAAGCGGAATCGCTCGACTCCGGTCCCCGAAAACATGGCAACGACGGGACCGCCCCCGTTGTCCGGAGTCACCACAATCTCCGCCTTCCCGTCTCCATCCATGTCGGTGGCCGCGACGAACACTCCGCCTGTAAACCTCGGCTCGAAGGCAGAAAAGTCCGCGATTTGTGTCCCATTTTTGCCATCCAGCACGCGAACGCGGGAACCGCCGAGGCCGGCACCGATGATGTAGTCCGGTACCCCGTCCCCGGTCACGTCTGCCGAGACTGTTCGGACCGGGCCAGTGAACCCAGGCAATGTCGTCAGTGCCGCACCGATGCGCAGGCCCGGTTGGCCGGGTTCAAGGATTTGTGCGGAACTGTCCTCACGGCCTGTCGATAAGACCGATCGGTGCGTCAGTGGCGGACGGTCACCCAATAGCCGAATGACTACCGGATTGGTACCCACGCCGTTGGCGGCGTATCCGATCAGGACGATTTTCCCGTCCGCTTGCAGGAATGCGTCACTCACCAAATCGGCGTTCGTGCCGCCGAGTTCCAGCCCGATCTGTCGCACCCCGTCTGATCCAAACGACTTGTCCGGCGACCCATCGGCATTCAGGCGGGCCACGTCCATGTCGTAGTTCCCGCTCGCAAAATAGTGCTCTCCTGCGATCACGATCTTGCCGTCGCCCTGAATCATGACGGCGGACGCACTGCTCCCGAGGAACTCGGCGCGCGGGAACGCGATGTCGGCTACGCCACCTTGCGCGAACGACGGGTCAAGTTGTCCGTGTGAATTCAACCGCGCAACGAAGACACGTCCCGGATTCGTGCCGATCGAATCGCCGACCAAAACGATGCCGCCGTTCGGTTGGAGTGACATCGCGCGAGCTACGGATTGATCTCCGGGGATGGCGACAACGACTCGACCGTTCGCACCGAACGTGGGGTCGAACTGCCCACTCGGGGTGAGCCTGATCGCAACCGCGCCTTGCTTAGACCCACCAACGTCGGCGTTCCCAACGGCAACGATTCGTCCGTCCGGCAACACCCCGATCGCACGCGCTTCGGAGTGGGTATTGCTCGTCGGTGTGAACGGCGCGAACTGGTGCCCGTTCTGACCGAACGACTGGTCCAGTTTGCCGTCAGGCATGAATCGAGCGAAGAGAACTGCACTGTAGCCAACAACTTCCCCGTTTGGCCCGACAGTCATAATGCCACCGGCAACGACGATTCGCCCGTCCGACTGAAGTGCTGCGGCATTGATCCCCTCGAAGTCGGCGAATAACGGAGGCTGACTTTCAACGCCAAATGCGATAGTGACCGTTCCGTTCGTCCCGAATGTGGAATCGACACTCCCGTCGGAATTGAACCGGGCCATCGCCAATCGGCTTTTCTCTTGAGATTCTGCAGTTACAGTACCCGCTATGATAATCCGGCCGTCAGGTTGAATAAAGATGGCCGATGCGGAGGTACGAGTATTCAGGCCGTAGTCGATAAACGAGGCCGTGAATTGACCATTGCCGCCAAAGGTGGGGTCGAGTTGTCCTGACTGCGTCAGACGTGTGACACTGAAGCGATTGGTTGTGGCGACGGCGGACAGAATTTTCAGGTCGGCTGTCTGAGATGTCACGGCTGTCGCAGTTCCAAACGTGCCGGACGGCAAGATGCTTTTCCCGCCTTCACCGAATGTGAGGTCAAAATCACCCGCAGTCGGTGTGATCCGATCTTCGAGCAATTCAAACCGAAACAGCGGGTTTCGTGAAGGCATGGCGGCTCCGGATTGTGTGAACTCGCGGTGTGACGGTGTTTGACTATCCTATCGTCGCACCGGCAATCGGAATACGCCGCATCAGGTCTATGTACGTGGTGGGTCTGCACTTTAGGATCGCCGATTGTGAAGCTACCAACGGTATCGAATGCACAAGTGGTCGATCGCGGTGACGCAACAATTTTTGTGGGCGACTTGACTTCGGGGGGTGGGGATCGGGTATAGTGTTGGTACGTAAGTCGTGCGTCCGTGGCGCGACGGGCAAGAGGCCAAGGGTGTGGTCCTGACTGTTTCCAGGGCACCGGCGGCGTAAAGCTTGCATAAAGGAGGTGGTCAAGTGACAGAAGGTAAACAGGTAGGGCGGCTGTCCTAAACAGCTGCAGACGGGCGATGCTGTCTGCGACGGCTGCCCAGTAAAATAGACCGTCGAGTAGATAGCTACTCGGCGGTCTTCTTTTTTGTATTTGGTTTAGGCTTTTTCACGTCATTCACCTTCTTGCCCATCGCTTCAATTTGCTTCCAACGTACTTGCGAAACCGGCATCACGGACAACCGGGAGATACGGACCAATTCCCAATCCGCAAACGACGCATCGGCTTTGATGACCGTCAGCGAAACGGGATTGGCCAACTTGCGCAACACCTTCACCGTGAGCATTGGCACGTTGTCGTCGCTCAACTCCGCCTGCATGACCTCCATCACGCCGACGATCGCCTTCTCTTTGCCCGTGTGGTAGAAAAAAACCGTATCGCCAACCGCAACCGCCCGAAGGTGCTTCAACGCCACCGGATTCTTCACGCCGTCCCATGTCGTCTGTCCATCCCGTTCGAGATCGGCAAAGCTGTAGCAATCCGGCTCTTGTTTGAATAACCAGTGCGCCATGACGTGATACCTGTGAAGTTTTGGTCCGATTCCTACATCAGTTTATCGAGTGTCGGCTGTCGTTCGGAGCGACATCAGCTTTGAGAAGCGGTTGGTAGGGTGGATATAAAAAGTGTGTGCCGGTCGATTCGTGATTTGCGGTATCGTTTTGTTAATGTGGCAACAAGTCAAGAAAGGCGTGTCGGTTAGATTGACTCACGCCCCATCTCAGCGCGCGAACCCACGATAATGGTGTGAACAAGCAAGAAGAGTGTGTCGGTTAGAGTGCGGTCAATCGACATCGTTACGAAATCAGCAATTGTGGAGGAATGCCCAACACGGCATAATACCGATGGCGAACAAAAACGAAACCGAACCAACTATCCAGAAGCCGCACTTCTGGGAACCGTCTTGCAAAAAAGACTTGCTAAACGTACCCGATTCCGTCCAAGACAAAATCGGGTACGCTCTGTACCTCGCTCAGTGTATACTGAAACACGCTGATGCCAAACCCTTGAAGGGATTCGGGCCTGGAGTTTTGGAGGTAGTCGTAAACGATGGCGGGAACACCTATCGTGCTGTTTACACGGTAAAATTTCCCGGTGCTGTTTTCGTGCTTCACGTGTTCCAAAAAAAGTCGAAGAGTGGTATCTCAACACCTACCGTGGACATCGAGAAGATCCAAACTCGAATAAAAGCAGCATAGAAGCGATATGGAGAATGGATCGCACAACAAGAACGGTCGCAAGAAGACTAGTGATGATGAGCCAATCGTATTTGAGCTCAGCAGTGGTAACGTATTCGCCGACTTGGGGCTACCGAACCCAGAACTGCGTTTAGACAAAGCCGATTTGGTGATCCACATCACCAGGGCCATCGCGGCACGGAAACTCTCACATGCCAAAGCCGCAGAGTTGCTGAAACTTGATGAAGACAAATTGGCGGGCTTGATCCGGGGTCGGACCGAGCGATTCACTATTGATCGGCTCATTCGCTTACTCACTTTGCTGGACCAAAAGGTCGAAATCATCGTCACGCCGAAGGTTAAGCCACTCAAAGGCCGTGCTGCTATCGTGAAATGATGTAGTCTGGAACCCACGTCCAGTGTTAGCACTCAAAAAGTAGTCTGCCGGTTCTGACGGCTGGCGCGATCAAGTCGTCTTCGACTCCGTCGCGTGCAGTCGATCACCCGTTGGTTTAGCAAAGCTAGGTATGCTTGCCGGTCGAAGCTATCCGGGCGCGTCGTGGTGTTCGGTTGCGGTCTACTCAAGGAGTGAGTGGGTATGGGTGTACTTCCGGACTGGATGATCGAAGACGGGGTCAAAATCGTCCCGTTCGCACCCCAACAGCACCGGCCGGGCGTGATCTCGTATGGGCTGACCAGTTACGGGTATGACGTGCGGGTGGGCCGGCACTTCAAGGTGTTCACGAACGTCTGGGGCAGCACGGTGGACCCCAAGAACTTCGACCCGAAGTCGTTCGTGGACGTGGTCGGGGACGCGTGCATCATCCCGCCCAACAGCTTCGCCCTGGCGGAGACGATCGAGTACTTCGAGATCCCCCGCGATGTCCTCGGTGTGTGCCTGGGGAAAAGCACTTACGCGCGCTGCGGAATTATCGTGAACGTCACGCCGCTAGAACCGGAGTGGCGGGGGCGGGTAACCATCGAAATTAGCAACACGACACCGTTGCCTGCAAAAATCTACGCCGGTGAAGGTATTGCGCAAATGCTCTTCCTCAAAGGTGTTGGGGTGTGCCGGGTGAGTTATGCCGACAAGAAGGGCAAATATCAGGACCAGAAAGGTCTGACTTTGCCGTTTGTATCGAACGAGGCAGATGCGCCAGCCAAGAAAGGCGCGCCCAAAACTAAGAAGCGGTGAAGCGCTGACATGTCGCTACTCTGAACCCAGCTAGCGACCATGATGAGTAATTGACGCGACAATCGGCACGGAGTGTTGGTCTGTACACAGGATAGCAGCTGTGTATCGTGTACGGCTGTCGAAGTTGACAAAATACCACACTCGCATTGGTTACGTCATCGACTCTTGTCCGGTTTGTTGTGGCCGAGTTTATTTGATTATCCCCTAGATAACTTTGCGGTATCGCCATGCAGATCAGCCGTCGTTTCACTGTTGAAGGGCAAGACCCGTTCTCGAAATTGCCCTTCGTGTCCCGGACTTCGCGGATTGTGAATCCGAACGGGTCGGCGGTCTTCGAGATGAACGACATCCAGGTGCCGGAAGGCTGGTCCCAGGTCGCCGTCGATATTCTGGCGCAGAAGTATTTCCGCAAGGCGGGCGTGGCAGCAGCCACCATCAAGGTCGCTGAGGACGGCGTGCCGGAGTGGTTGCAACGCAGCGTCCCGGAATCGGCGGATACGCCGATTGTTGGCGAAAAGGATTCGCGGCAAGTCTTCAATCGGTTGGCCGGCTGCTGGACCTATTGGGGCTGGAAGGGTGGTTACTTCACCACGGAGCGTGATGCCCGGACTTTCCACGATGAAGTCACATTCATGTTGGCGAACCAGATGTGCGCCCCGAATAGCCCGCAATGGTTCAACACGGGGTTGCACTGGGCCTACGGCATCGAAGGGCCACCACAAGGGCACTACTTCGTGGATCCGCTCACGAAGGAAATGAGCCGTTCGACATCGGCATACGAGCGGCCAGCGCCGCACGCCTGCTTCATTCAGAGTGTTTCCGACAACTTGGTGAACGAAGGCGGCATCATGGACTTGTGGGTCCGCGAGGCCCGCATCTTCAAATACGGTTCGGGTACCGGGTCGAACTTTTCGCAAATCCGTGGCGACGGCGAGCCGCTTTCGGGCGGCGGCAAGTCGTCCGGGTTGATGAGCTTTTTGAAGATCGGCGACCGGGCCGCCGGGGCAATCAAGTCCGGCGGGACCACACGTCGGGCCGCGAAGATGGTCGTTCTGGACCTCGATCACCCGGACATCGAAGAGTTCATTTCGTGGAAGGTGATTGAAGAACAGAAGGTGGCCGCACTCGTGACCGGCTCCCGGTTGTTGAACAAAAATCTCAACGCCGTGATGAAAGCCATCATCACCCATCCCAACGTCAGCGAACAATATGATCCGAGTAAAAATAGTGGGCTACGCAAAGCGGTGTTGAACGCCCGCAGTGCGTTGGTCCCGGAAAACTACATTGCGCGAGTGATGCAACTAGCCCGCCAAGGCGCCACCAGCATTGATATCGAAGAATATGATACAGATTGGACATCAAAGGCATACTTCACAGTATCCGGGCAGAATAGTAATAACACGGTTCGCATTACCAACGACTTTATGAAGGCCGTCGAAACCGATGGCAACTGGAGCCTGTACTGGCGGACCGAACTCGACAATGCGAAAGAGCAGAACCGGGCGCCCAAGCCGAAGAAAACCATGAAAGCCCGCGAATTATGGGACAAAATTGCCTTCGCTGCCTGGGGCTGTGCAGACCCCGGTGTCCAATTCGATACCACGATCAACGAGTGGCACACCTGCCCAACGGATGGCCGCATCCAAGCCAGCAATCCGTGTAGCGAGTATCTGTTTCTAAACGATACGGCGTGTAACCTTGCATCATTCAACTTAGTGAAGTTTTACGATGTGAAAACTAGCAAGTTTGACATTGAATCCTACAAGCACGGCATCCGACTTTGGACATTGATACTCGAAATCAGCGTTCACATGGCGCAGTTCCCGAGTGTGCCGGTTGCGCAGAAGTCGTATGATTTCCGCACACTGGGGTTAGGATATGCCAATCTTGGCGCGTTGCTGATGATACAAGGGATCTCATACGATTCGCACGAAGGCCGAGCGCAATGTGCGGCACTCACCGCCATCATGCACGCCGGCGCCTACGCCACGTCCGCAGAGATTGCCGGGGAACTGGGTACCTTTGAGCGGTACGACGCCAACCGCGACGCGATGCTCCGAGTGATCCGCAACCACCGCCGGGCCGCGTACAACCTGCCCGCGACGGAGTACGAAGGGCTGACGGTGACGCCGATCGGAATTGACCCGCAGTATTGCCCATCGAACTTGCTGAGTGCTGCCCGGAGCGAATCCGATCGCATGTTGAATCTGGGCGAGAAGCACGGCTTCCGCAACGCCCAGGTGACCGTGGTTGCGCCGACTGGCACCATCGGTTTGGTGATGGACTGCGACACCACGGGCATCGAACCGGATTTCGCACTGGTCAAGTTCAAGAAGTTGGCGGGCGGTGGGTACTTCAAGATCATCAATCAATCCGTGCCACCCGCGTTGACCAAGCTTGGGTACACGCCTTGGCAAATTGACGACATCATCCGGTACTGTCGGGGTGCGGCCACGTTGAACGGTTGCCCGCACATCAACGTCTTAACTCTGAAGGCAAAAGGCTTCACGGACGAAGTTTTACAAAAGCTTGAAGTGCAACTTCCGGGCACGTTCGAGTTGCCCTTCTTGTTCAACCGCTGGACGCTCGGCGATGATTTCCTGCTGAACCAGATGCAGATTCCGCAGGCATTGCTCGACTCGCCCTCGTTCGATTTGTTGACCCACCTCGGGTTCACGAAAAAACAAATCGAAGAGGCCAACACGTTCGTGTGCGGCACGATGACCATTGAAGGTGCGCCGTTCTTGAAGGCGGAACACCTGCCGATCTTTGATTGCGCGAACAAGTGCGGCAAGCTCGGCAAACGCTACCTGTCGCCGGAATCGCACATTCGCATGATGGCGGCGGCCCAACCGTACATTAGCGGCGCGATCTCGAAGACGATCAACATGCCATATGACGCGACCATCGACGACGTGAAGAAAGCGTACTGGCTGAGTTGGCAGTTGATGACGAAGGCGAACGCCCTTTACCGCGACGGGTCGAAGTTGTCCCAACCGCTCAACTCGGTGGCCGATTCACCGGAAGCGGCGGTGTTGGCGAGCGTCGTTGCGGACGACGAACCCGTTGCTGTCATCGAAGAACCGAAGCACGGCGCGATGCGGGCCGCCGAGAAGATCACGGAGAAGGTGATTATTCGCTACATCGCGCGGCGCCGCCGGCTGCCGGATCGCCGCGCCGGCTACACACAAAAATCCCGCGTCGGCAACCACAAGATTTACGTTCGCACCGGCGAATACGAGGACGGCTCGCTTGGGGAAATCTTCATCGACATGCACAAGGAAGGCGCCGCGTTCCGCAGCATGACCAACTGCTTCGCCATTGCGGTCAGTCTTGGGCTACAACACGGCGTGCCGCTGGATGAATACGTGGATGCGTTCCTGTTCACGCGCTTCGAGCCGAACGGGATCGTGCAAGGCAACCCGTTCATCAAGATGTCCACTTCGATCATCGACTACATCTTCCGGGAGTTGGCGATCACGTACTTGGACCGCCACGACCTCGCCCACGTCATCCCGGAAGACCTCCGTGGCGATGCGTTGCACGATGACGAAGTCGAACCCGTTTTCGAGTCCGAAGAAATCGTGTCCGAGCGACTACTGGACGTTTCCGAGATGGACAGCAACCGTTCGCTGGTCCGCCCCCGGTCGTTGCATTCCAAGCCGTCATCGAACCCCACGCCGGTCCCACAAGCGCCCGGCAACGCTGTGAGCAAGTCGAACGTGAAGCCCGTCAGCAACCCGAGTAGCGCGACGGCCCCGGTCATGGTCAATCGCATCAACGCGATGGGCCAGATGACCAAGACCGACCAAATCCGCGTGGCCAAACAAAAAGGCTACGAAGGCGACCCGTGCCCGAACTGTCAGTCGATGACGCTGGTGCGGAGCGGCGCCTGTGCGAAATGCGACACCTGCGGCGAGACCAGCGGCTGCGGGTGAGCAATACTTGGTAACTCTGTGCTGGTAATGAACACCGCCAGCACAGAGTCGATTTACATTAACTCAAGCCTGGATAAGTAACTTTTCAGTGTGGCACTCAACTAGAGTATCTGTTTGATGTGATTTCCTACGGCACATCTCAAATGTGAGAATCACAAAACAATTACGTGGTGCCCTTTTATTATAACGAATTCTAAATCAATCTTTCAACTGACAGTGACAAACAGACGGGTTGACTATAAAGTGCTGAACAGTCCAATTATCGAGATAAAAATCAAATGAAAATAGCCGATGCCCCTTACGGGGCATCGGTATCGGCCAGTTAGCCGGGGACGGCTGCTGGAGTGTGTCTTGCCGTTAAACCATGTGAAGGGTACGTGACAAGCACACTTCAACTATCTAGGAGGGCTATTTATGCCCACCTTGCTTTTGCGGTTTTTCTCAAATCTTAGTATTTGGAAATCGTCACCTTAACAGGTGCCAGAGCCGGTACTAAGAGTTGAAAAAACCTAACCGGGTGCGGTGGTTCCAGCCACCGCACCCGGTGTTCTTTATAGAGTACACTCGGATTTCTTCATCGAACAGCATCCAAATCCAGTTCGGCGACCAATCTGACATCCTGTGGGTAACCCAACTTTAGTTCATGGAATAGTCGCTACAAACACAACAATCGGGCTAATCAGCCAATCCATAGGATCGTTTCAAATTAAATGCAACGCCACTACACTAAAGCCCAAAGATGAACCTCTGAATCGTCAACAACTAACTTCATCTATCGTCAGCAGTCGATCTGGATGTTCAGCCTGAATCATAACGATGACCGCGTCGATATTTCAGGTCTCTGGTTTTTCGCTACCACCCTCACTCAACCTGCAAATTCTCCGTCCCGTCGTAGTGCGGGCTGGTGGGATCATCGGGGTCGAGTGACGGGCTGGTGGCACTGGTGCGGCTTTGGATGAGCGCGAAAATGGTGGGGAGTACGAAGAGCGTGGCGAACGTGGACAGCACGACACCACCGAGTACGGCGCGACCGAGTGGGGCGGTTTGGTCGCCGCCTTCGCCGAAGCCGAGGGCCATCGGGATCATCCCGGCACCCATCGCGCAACTGGTCATCAAGATTGGCCGCAACCGGGAACTGCCGCCTTCGGTTGCGGCGCGGCGGGCGTTGCCGTGGAGGAGGCGGCTGCGTTCGGCGAACGTCACCAGCAGAATTGCATTCGCCACGGCCACACCGACGGACATGATCGCACCCATGAAGGATTGCAGGTTTAGCGTCGTGTTGGTTAGCCACAAAGCCAGGCCGACGCCGCACAGCGTGGCCGGGACTGCGGAGACGGAAACGATCGCCAGCCGGACGGACTGGTAGTACGCGGTCAGCAACA
>JAYSXU010000562.1:0-3736 GCA_043716965.1 Fimbriiglobus sp. | reverse complement strand
GGCGAAAGGGGGTCGGCGAAAGGGCCACCGCCGTCGCAACTGGTCGAGTCGAGCCTGAAATCCTGGACGTGGCAAGCCGATCGGAGGATCGCCTCCGCCCTGCCCCCGACTACAACCACCAACTCCGCCCGCGTCCGATTCGCCGGACCCGATGAAATAACCCACCCCAACTCCAACGCATGGCTAAACAAGTACTGAGAGCCGCCGTTACAGTTGACATCTCCGCGATCGCGCGCAACGTGTGAATCCGCCTATATGACTTGTAAGCTCCCATCGGTTCTACCGATCCCTTCGTAGAATGCAGGAACACTACCACTGGTCAGGTACTTCGTCATGGATCGCGCTCGTTATGATGCGTTTGTTAAGACGTTCTTTGAATGCGACCCGAAGGCGGTGACGGACATTTTTAGCGAGTTCCTGGCGGCGATGACGGCGGAGGAGTCGTTGCCGCCGGGGCACCAGATGTCGCAGAATTACGACACGGCACAGGCGAACCCGGAGATTCACGTTCTGCCGGGGAACTTGAAGGATGCGCGGGACGCGGTGTTCCCGTACTTCTGGGGCACGGACGGTTGGTCGAGTCCGTTGCACCTGGAAAACGTGCGTGGGCCGGCGAACTATGCGTCGCTGGTCGGGGCGTTGGCGTGCCTGTTGAAGAACCCGAACCTGTGTACCGACACCTACAGCCAGCGGTCCAACGAACTCGAAGTGAAGGCGATCACGTCGCTGGCGAACCTGATCTTTTACCACACCCAAGACCCGTGGGGCGTGTTCACGATCGGCGGCACCATCTCGAACATGTACGCCGCGAAGATCGGCATTGAGAAGGTGCTGCCCAACGCGATGCGGGACGGCTTACAAGGGGCGAACATTGCGGGGATCGCGTCCGAAGCGGGACACTACTGCAACCTGACCGTCGCCGGGTGGCTCGGCTTGGGCACGAAGAATCTGCACAGCATCCCGACGGACCGGAGCTTGGCCATTCGCCTGGACTTACTCGCGGCGAAGCTCGACGAGCTTTACACACAAGGCGTGAAGGTCGCGTTCGTGACCGCGACGTTCGGCACCACGGATGCGTTTGGCTGTGACGACATCGCCGGGATGCGGCAAATCGTGGACGAAAAGGCCAAGAGATACGGCGTCCCCGCGCCGCAACTCCACGCCGATGCTGCTGTGGGTTGGGCGCTCAGCTTTTTGAACGACTACGACACGACACGCAATCCGCTTCAGATGACACAGGCATTGTTGCCCGTGGTCCAGCGGGTTCAAGAAATGTGCAAGGGCTTGAAGTACGCCGACAGCGTGACGCTCGACTTCCACAAGATGGGACGCGGTCACTACCCCAGTTCGGCGTTCATCGTGAACCGCAAGGCGGACCTCAAGTACCTTGCTCGTAGCGTGAGCGACATACCGTACTTCCCGGATGCGGACAGTCGCCGCGATCCGGCACTGTTCACACTGGAAACCTCTCGCCCCGGCTTGGGGCCGTACACCGTGATGGCCTCGCTCAACGGCATCGGCTTGCTCGGGTGGCAAATGCTCGTGGCCCGTTCGCTCGAACTCGCCCAAATCCTGAAGCAGAGGCTCGAACAACTCGATTTCTGCAAAGTGCTGAACGCCGATACGGTCGGCTCGAACGTCGTGTTCTGGGTGCTACCTCGCGGTCGCAACGCCAAGCAAATCTTCGACGACCTCGAAGCGGGTAAGTTGTCTCCGGACGAAGCGCACCGCTACTTCGCCGAGGTCCGCCGCCTGTTCACCAAACGCGAACGCACAATGGACCCGGCCTTGGACGCGCGACTCAGCCTAACCACGAGCGTCGGCTATCGCCCGCACGACTACGACTTGCCCGGCTGGAAGGCCGTGTTCTTCAACCCGAAAACGGATGAGTCGGTGATTGATCGGTTGGTGGAGAGCATTGAGGAGTTGGTTTAACACTTCAAACCCAGAAAGCCCACGAATGATCATTCGTGGGCTTTGATTGGGCTTTCCTGTGCTAAGTTTCCTGCAACTGGTGAAACCACCTGATTGCGGGAGCGAACCCTTGAATCGTTGTTGCCGAGCGTTGGTACAGCCAGAAGCGTTGTTCTTCCTCGCAGTCTGGGCGTCGTTTCTGGCGTTATTCCAGGAACGCGGCTTCTACGATCCCGGCGCGTTGTGGCACACGGTTGTTGGCGAACGCATCCTGACCGACGGGTTCATGACCACCGACCCGTTCACGTACACCCACGAAGGCCGCACCTGGATTCCGCAACAATGGGGGGCCGAAGTGCTGATGGCACTCGCCCACCGTGTCGGCGGGCTGGACACGATGTTGCTAGGTTTCGTGACGTTGGTGGCCGGGTTGTTCACGTGGGTGTTTCTGCGGATGCGGCAAGCGGGGATGCACTGGGCACTGGCGGGGGTGTTGACCGGGGCGGTGCTGTTCACGGCGTCGTTTCACTTTTACGTCCGACCGCATATGGCCACGATTGCGCTGCTGGGTTGGACGATGGGCTGCCTTGTTGATTTCGACCGGGGGCGTGTCAGTTCCGCACGGCTTGCGGGGCTAATTCCGTTGTTCATACTCTGGACAAATCTGCACGCCGGGGTGTTGGGTGGGGTGATGACCTTCGGGCTGGCGCTCGCGGGCTGGGGCTTGTTGTTCCTGGCTAAGCGGGGTGGCCCGATTCGGTCGTGGCGAAGTGCGTGGTTGATCGCGGGCATTCTCGCATCCTGTGCCCTGACGCCGTTCGACAACCCGTTCGGCATGGAGATGATTCACACGTGGCAACGGATCGTCGGTTCCACCGTGTTAAAGGATGTGGTCAGCGAACACAAACCGCTCGACCTGACGCAGCGGCTCGACCAAGTCATCGCCGCGTGCGGGCTGTTTTATGTGGTGCTGTTGGCGGGCGTGTTACCGAAGTCTCGCCGCGAGTTCCGCATCACCTGGCTGATTCCGTTGGTCTGGCTAGCACTCACGTTCAAAGGCATTCGCCAAGGCCCGTTGTTCGCCATCACTGCTGGGGTGGTGATCGCCGACTTCTGGCCGCACACCATCTGGCAGACTCTGCTCAAGAAATACGGCGATAGCCTTGCTTATGGCTCCGATGACGTGCAGCTTCGCCCCGTCACGTTGACGTTGCCGATCATCGCCGTTCTCACTGCACTCGGCTTGCAAGTTGGTGGTGTTGCTGTGCCGGTGATTGGCCACGGCTGGGCGAGACTCGACACTCGGTTCACACCGACCGATTTGACGAAAACCATCGAAACCGAAATGACCCGCACCGGACCGCACGCCCGCATCCTGAACGATTGCAACCTGGGCGGGTATTGGATTTACCACCATCCCAAATGGAAATCGTTCATGGATGATCGCTTTGAACTTTTCGGGGATGCCTGGACCAGTGCTTATGTCGATATGCTCTGGGACCACCCCGAACGAATCGAAGAGTACGCCGACCAGTACAACTGCACCCACGCCCTCGTCGCCACCGACCCCGACCAACCGCCCCTGGATGCGTACTTGTCAAAATCCCCCCGCTGGCAAGAAGTCGGACGCAGCGTCCGCACCGTGTTCTACCGCCGCGTCACACAGTAAGAAAACGATTCACCACAGAGGGCACGGAGAGCCACAGAGAAAACCTAAACAAGTTCTTTAGATTTCTCTGTGGCTCTCCGTGCCCTCTCTGGTGAATCGTTTTCTTACTGTGTGACGCGGCGGTAGAACACGGTGCGGACGCTGCGTCCGACT
>JAYSXU010000561.1:0-3744 GCA_043716965.1 Fimbriiglobus sp. | reverse complement strand
CCACTTCCACGGCAATGTTGCCGGGTAACACGTTGGTCCCGATCGCACTTCGGACCCCGACGCCCGCTTCTTCGCCGAAGACATCTTTCATCAACTCGGACCAGCCGTTCATGACTTTCGGTTGATCAGTAAACTCGTTGGTGCTAGCCACCCAACCCAGAGTTTTGACGAGTCGTTTCACCTTATTCACCGTC
Organism: Fimbriiglobus sp.; assembly: GCA_043716965.1. Lineage (GTDB taxonomy): Bacteria > Planctomycetota > Planctomycetia > Gemmatales > Gemmataceae > Fimbriiglobus. Next base: position 3,550 of record JAYSXU010000561.1, on the reverse strand, counting down.
CCCAGGTGGTTTTTGACCGTCGCTAAAACTGCCAGGGCGACTTGACGGGCGGCTTCTTTGCCTTGTTCCAACGTCAAGTCTTTACCCACAACGCCGGTGAACATGCTGCCGTCTACTTTGAGTGGACCATGACCGGAGATGTACAGTAATTTGCCAACTTGCAACGCCGGGCGATAGACCGCAAGCGGCTTCGGCGCGGTCGGCAACACCAAGTGCAATTCCTGAATCCGGGTATCGGGTTTACTCGACATGACAATCTCCGGTGGAAGTAAGCAACGGATCGAACGGCATTGTCTTAACCCGAGATCGGAAGTGAGGCAAGGATGATCCGGATTGCGGCAAGCCTTCACCACGGCTTCAGGTTGCTTGGGTATCTTGGTGTTGCGTGGGCAAAGTATTCGATCAACGGAACCACTGCAACAAGTGGAGACTGACATGATTCGGTTCGTAATGATGGTGATGTCCTTCGTGGCATCGTCGGTATTTGTGATGACAGCGCTGTCTCAACCGCCCGAAGGCGGCAAGGACAAAAAGGGCCAGCCCGGTAAGGAAGGCAAGGGCGGCAAGGGTGGCGGCAAAGACGGCAAAGGGCCGCCACGGTTTGAACTCGGCAAGGTGTTGCCACCCTTTGCGATCGAAGAGTTGAAGCTCACGCCGGAGCAAGAGCAGAAAATTGCGGATTTGGAAAAAACAGTCAAAGCGAAGCTCGAACAGATTTTGACCGCAGAACAAAAGAAGACGCTCGAAAACCTTCGTCCAATGGGTGGTCCGGGCGGTAAAGGCGGGCCTCCCGGTGGTGGCCCAGGCGGTCCTCCCGGTGGTGGCCCAGGCCGCCCACCCGGTGATGCTCCCATGCCCCGCGTTGTGCCCGAGAATGCCGATGCTGCAAACGCCGGTGGCATACAGTGGTTCGCTACGTGGGAGAGCGGACGACTGGAAGCCGAACGGACGGGTCGCCCCATTCTGCTCGTTTCGGCAGCTCCGCATTGTGCAGGCGTGTCTGGAATTTGGTGACCGGGCAAGCAACAGATGGACAGGAGTTTCCTGTCCAAGCCCGAAGTCATCGCGGCTTCTCGTCAGTTCGTCTGCGTGCGATTGGCGACGTATGAAGATGAAAGCGAAAACAAATTCTTGAAGACCTTCAACGTCGGTCGCGGTGGAGAAGTTGAAAACTCCGTCTTCTGCATCCTCGGGCCGGACGGGAAACAACGTCTATGCCGGGCGGCACGTGGGATCAGCCAGGTCTACACCGACGCCAATCAGATGGCGGCGGAAATGGACAAAATTGCAACAACCGTCAAGCCGAACGCAGCCCCAAAGACGTTACCGTTGGCTGCGAACGTGCGGCTGGCGATCGACATTGCCGCTGCAGATAACCAACCGCTGGTCATCGTTGTAGCGAAGGATCCAAAGCAGCGTGAAGCACTGGAAAGCAAGCTGGCTGCGATCGCCTGGAGTCCGTCTTTTGTTGGGCGAGCCATTTACGTATCCGCGAACAACACCGATGAACTCGTTGGTGTCAACGGTGTGACACTGGACTCCGGAATCGCTTTGGTACAAACCGACAAGTTTGGGCTGAAAGCAAACATACTCAAGCAAATCCCGGCCACTGCGAGCGACGAAAAGCTCGCCGAGAGTTTGCGACTCGGGATGCTCGCATTTGAATCGCAAGAGAAAACGTTTCGCACCCATGTTCAGGACGGCCACAAGCAAGGCATTTTCTGGGAAACCAAACTGCCTGTGACGGACTTACAAGAAAAGAGTGCCCGCGAGCGAGGACGACAAAAAGCCGCACCAAAATGACAAGCTGTTGTCACTCTGCCTGTAAAAGTCAGGACCGGTCGAAAGACTGGTCCTGACTTTTTTGCAATCGGTCATCAAATCGTGTTCAAAACTCTCCGTGCTTAAGGTTGGCTTCAGACTGCATCTGTTAAAGTTCTTTCATCTTCAACAGGCTCCGCAGCGCGGAAGGCCGTGTTGAGGTCGCCAACGTGACCGCACCCGCTTCCCCGTCGCCTTGGGTGCGTCGAAACGTCATGTCGCAAAGGAGACATTTCTTAGTCGATGTCGAACCCCCCGTCGTTGATGCGATTCCGTCTTTGCCCTGTTGTCTGATCGCCGTGGAACTTTGCGGTGACAACATTTGACGATCCACGCAAACCCGGCACTGTGTGCCAAGGGCCGACCACGGTCTACGCTTATCCATCCCGAATTGGGTCTTTTCGAGAGAGAAATTGAACATGAATCCGTTCACAATCTTTGCCAAAATGCTGCGTCAAAAATGCTCCCGGACGTCGCCCGGTTCAACGATCCGGCGCAATCGCGGAGCACTGAAAATAGAAAAACTCGAAGATCGCGTTCAGCCGTCGGCAGTGTTTCGTTCCATTGATGGCACCGGAAACAACCTTGCTAATCCGACATGGGGTTCAGCGGGGATCGACTTCATCCGTCTCACACCCAGTGCGTACAGCGATGGCATCTCAGCCCCCGCTGGCACGGACCGCCCCAGCGCGCGCGCGATCAGCAACGCCGTCGTCGATCAAGGGTCAGACGAGATCCTGAGTGGCCGGAACTTGTCTGCGATGGTGTATGCCTGGGGTCAGTTTCTCGATCACGACCTCGATTCCACACCAACGGGTAGCCGCACGGATTCATTGAACATCGCGGTCCCCACGGGCGATCCGTACTTCGACCCGACCGGCACGGGCACGCAGGTCATCCCGATGACGCGCTCGGCTGCTGACCCTGCTACCGGAGTGACATCACCACGACAGCAAATCAACGCAACCACGGGATGGCTTGACGGTTCGCAAATCTATGGCTCTGATACAACTACGGCCCTGAAACTCCGCACGTTGAGTGGCGGACGATTGAAGACCGGGCCGGGCGACTCGCTGCCGCTCAACACCCTGGCGAACTTCCCGACCGGCACGCTGACGATGGCCAATGATGCCCACCGGGTGCCGAGTGACCAGCTTTACGCGGCTGGCGATTCCCGAGCTAACGAGAACCCGGAACTGCTGAGCCTGCACACCATCTTCTTGCGCGAGCACAACAAGATTGCCGATCGAATCAAGCAAGCAAATCCAAGCTTCAGCGATGAAACGATTTACCAACTCGCGCGGGCTGAAGTGATCGCAGAACTTCAGGCAATAACTTACAACCAGTGGCTCCCCGACGTCCTCGGTGACAACGCGGTGTCACCATACCGGGGCTATCGAGCCAATGTGAATTCCAGCATTTCCAACGAGTTCGCTACAGCCGCGTTCCGACTTGGCCACAGTATGCTTGGCGATGACGTTGAGTTTCTGGACGCCAACGGCAATGAAGTTGCGGAGGCCGTCAGCCTCAGCGATTCGTTCTTCAACCCAGGACTGTTAAGCGCCAACGGTGTCGAATCGGTGTTGAAGTACCTGTCGTCGGACCCCTCGTCCGAAGTGGACACCAAGATCGTCAACAGTGTCCGCAACTTCCTGTTCGGCGCTCCGGGACAAGGCGGGTTCGACTTGGCAAGCTTGAACATCCAACGCGGCAGGGATCACGGCTTGGC
>JAYSXU010000057.1:0-6303 GCA_043716965.1 Fimbriiglobus sp. | reverse complement strand
AATGGCAGGAAGGGTGTAGGGGAAGCGGCTGGCGTCCGGAATCCGGTCGCGGAGCAACTCCAGGTGCAATAGAAACGGCCCTGGGTTGCTCTTCCGCTTCCGCGCCACGGTCCACCCCTGACGCAGCATGAAGCCACTGTGTTCGTCGATTTTTTTTAACGGGGAAGTGCCGAGAAATGCGGGCACCGGGTTCTCGAACCGTCGAGAACCCGGTGCCGTGAACTGGCCTACTCCTTGAATTCGACCTTCGGGTCTTCGATCGTCTTCTTCACTTCGTCTTTCTCTTTCTTCTCGACGACCTTGCCGGTCACCTTCACGTCCTTGGGTTCGGTGCAAACTTTGGCGTGGTAGGGTTCTTTGCCGCCCTTGTCGTTGAGGTAGTACTTGACTTCCTTCTTGTCCTTGTCGGTCACGATCAAGGCGTGGCCACACGCTTTGGTTTCTTTCAACTCACACTTGGTGCAAACGAGTTTGCCTTCCAGTGTCGTCTTCTTGTCTTCTTTCTTGTCTTGCGCGACGGCGAACATGGACACCATTGCCACACCGATCACGAGCGCCAGTAACTTCCGCACCATTTTGGGAACTCCAAGGAAAAGGGTAAAACTCACCACACATGTCCACGATAGTGTCGCCCGCACCGCAAAGCAACGGCGTATCCCGGATATTCTCGTTCTAGCGGTGTACACCGTTGACGATACCGGGTGGGGTTCGTACTATTGGTTTTTCGGTTCTTGCACCCTCGAAACTTTGCCCGGATGATTGCAAACTCCTCAATGTCGGAAAATTTAATCCGGGCTGCCACTCAAGCCCGTTCGATGCGGGGGCACATCGTCGTCGTCAAACTCGGCGGCAGTGCGATGGAAGACCCGGTCGCCACACGCGGCACGCTACAGTCTGTTGCGACACTTCGCACTCTTGGTATGAATTTGATTTTGGTTCACGGCGGCGGTAAGCCGATTGATCGCGCGATGCAAACCGCCGGGCTGACGCCCAAGAAAGTCTTGGGCCGTCGCTACACGGACGACGCCACGTTGCAAATCGTGGTGGACGTGTTGCAAGAACTGAACGCGGGGTTAGTCCGCCAACTCGAAGACCTCGACGAACTCGCGCTCGGCTTCAACGGCGAAAGCGACACCAGCGAGTTTCCCCTTCACGGCGAACGCCTGATGTTGCCGGGGCTGGACCTGCAACCCATGGACTTGGGGCGGGTCGGCAAAGTCACCCGTGTCAATGCCGACGCACTCCGCGAGATAGTCGAAATCGGTCGGGAAATCCCCGTCATCCCGTCGCTGGCCATCGACACCGACGGCGGTTGGCTGAACGTCAATGCGGACACGGTGGCGTCGGCAGTGGCCGGGGCATTGCAAGCGGAATCGGTATTTTTCCTCACGGACACACCCGGCGTGTTGCGGACCGTGACTGATCCCGCCTCACTTTTTGCCCGATTAACGCGCCGCCAGTGCGAACAACTGCTGACCGACGGTGTCATTGCCGGGGGAATGATTCCGAAAGTGGAAGCGTGCTTTGACGCGCTCGACGCCGGCGCGAAACGTGCTGTGATTCTGGACGGCCGCCAACCGTATGCTCTACTGAACGAATTTGTTTCCGATCGTGTTCTAGGAACTGAAATTGTTCACCACGAATCACACGAATAAGACGAATCAAGCAGAAGCAATGTTCACCGCAGAGTCGCAGAGCGCGCAGAGATAGCAATAAAAACTGTCTTGGTCTTCTCTGCGACTCTGCGGTGAATCCTGACTTTGGTTTTATTCGTCCGATTCGTGTGATTCGTGGTGAAATGTCTGGGTTAATCTCACGCTGGAGAATGAACTGCACGCCATGTCTACTACCACCGTCGAAACGCTTTCGTCTGAAGACGTGATCGCTCGTGCCAAGAAGTACGTGATCGGGAATTACACCCGGTACCCGGTCTGCTTGGTGCGGGGCGAGGGGTCGTGGGTGTGGGACGCGGAAGGGAATCGGTATCTCGACTTCTTCCCCGGTTGGGGGTGCGGCATTCTTGGGCACTGCCCGCCGCGTGTTGTGGAAGCGGTGCGGGAGCAAGTCGGCACGCTCATTCACGTCCCGAACACGTGGTACAACGAACCGCAAGTTCTGCTCGCCCAAGAACTGAGTGAAAAATCGGGCTGGGGCGGCGTCTGCTTCTTCTGCAACAGCGGCGCGGAGGCGAACGAAGCGGCGATCAAACTCGCCCGGTTGAACGGCAAGCCGAAGGGCAAGTACAAGATCATCACGTTTACGAACAGTTTCCACGGCCGCACGATGGGCGCACTTTCGGCCACGGCCCAGCCGAAGTACCACGCCGGCGTGGAGCCGATGTTGCCGGGCTTTTTGTACGCACCGTATGGCGACCTCGAAGCCGTCTCCAAGCTGATCGACGCTGAGACCGCCGCGATTCTCATCGAACCCATCCAAGGCGAAGGCGGCATCAACCTGCCGCCGACGGGGTTCCTGGAAGGTCTCCGCAAACTGTGCGATCAGCACGGCATGTTGCTGATGTTCGACGAAGTGCAAACCGGCATGGGGCGAACCGGCAAGTGGTACGCCCACCAGCACTGGGACGTGATCCCGGATGTCGTCACGCTGGCCAAAGCCGTGGCCGGCGGCATCGCGTTGGGCGGTGTAATTGCCAAGCCGCACGTGGCCGAAAAGCTCAAACCCGGCACCCACGCTTCGACCTTCGGCGGCAACCCGGTGGCGACCCGTGCCGCGCTCGCCACCATCGAAACCATCGAAAGTGAAGGACTACTGGAACGTGCTCTGCAAGTCGGTGAGCGGTTCCGCGATCGCTTCACCGCCCTCAAAGAAACCTGCCCGCTCATCACCGACATCCGCATCATGGGTGCGATGATCGGCGTGCAACTGGCCACCGAAGGCTCCGCGATCGTGCAAAAGTGCCTCAGTCGCGGGCTACTCATCAACTGTACACACGGCAACGTGATCCGCCTTCTCCCGGCAATCAACATCCCCGACGAACTAATCGACGAGGGCTGCGACATCCTCGCGGAAGTCCTGCTCGCGCACACTGTTTAGTTCAATCGAAAACTAGGATTCACCACAGAGGGCACAGAGAGCCACGGAGAAATTCAACAAAATTGTTTTGGTTTTACTCTGTGGTTCTCTGTGCCCTCTGTGGTGAAATCGTTCTGTTAAACCCTATCTGCGAAATGAACACGATGCGTCACTTCCTGAACTTGTTTGGCCCCACGGCGGATGACCTGCGTCACCTTCTCAGTGAAGCGGCTCGCTTGAAGGCGGCCAAAAAGCAGGGCATTCCGGGAAGGAGCTTCGCGGGGAAAGTTGTCGCGCTGATTTTTGAAAAGCCGTCGCTCCGAACGCGGGTCAGTTTTGAAGCAGCGGTCGCACAATTGGGCGGGACGAGTTTGTTCTTGCCGGGGAACGAGGTGGGCCTCGGGTGGCGCGAAACGCACGCCGACTTCGCCCGGACCATGAGCCGGTTCGTGGACGTGATGGTGTTGCGGGTCTTCAAGCACGAAACCGTCGAGAAGATGGCCGAGTTCGGCTCCGTGCCGATCATCAACGGCCTTTCAGACCGCTCGCACCCGTGCCAGGGGTTGGCCGACTTGCTCACGATTCAGGAAAGCTTTGGCAGCATTGAAGGCCGCACCGTGGCGTTCATCGGCGACGGCAATAACGTGTCGCGGTCCCTGGCCACCGGGTGTGCCAAGTTGGGCGCCCGGTTCATTCTGTCCTGCCCGGTCGGGTACGAGTTCGACGACCAGTTCGACCGGGAGTACCAAGCGTCGGTCGGGAAATCGTTGCCGGAGACGATCCACGACCCGCACAAAGCCGTCAAGAATGCGGACGTGATTTACAGCGATGTCTGGACCAGTATGGGTCAAGAAGCGGAGCGCGAAGAACGCCTGCAACGCTTCGCCCCTTTTCAGGTGAACGCCAAGCTCCTCGCCAGTGCCCCGAAGCACTGCAAAATCCTGCACTGCCTCCCCGCCCACCGCGGCGAAGAGATCACCGACGACGCCATCGACGGCCCCCAAAGCGCCGTCTTCGACCAAGCCGAAAACCGCCTCCACGCCCAAAAAGCCGTGCTGGAATGGCTGCAGGGGTGTTGATGCAAGACCGCCCAAATCAAGTGGGTGTCACAGACTGGGGATTTTGCCGGAAGAATTCAACCGTTTTCGGCTTCGTGGCCTCGTTAGAGGCCAAGGGATGTCGCCACGGGTGGAGCGCATCGCGCAACCCGTGGAACCGAATCTCTGAATTCTTAACTGCCCTGGAGGGGCAGCGGGATTCCGCCGCCCCTCCAGGGCGATTGACAACGGGGTGTCGGTGTCCACGGGTTCCGCTTCGCTCCACCCGTGGCTACAGCCCGGTGCCCCTCCAGGGCACAAAACCAAAACTGCGGTCCTGGCGGAACAGAAATCTCCCATCACGATTGACTCACGCCACTGATTACGCCGGCTCGGGTGGTAAAATGGCGTGGCTGCGAACAAACCTCGGTTCCTAAACTTGTAACACCATGTCCCACCCGCTGCTATCGCTGGACGCCTGGATGGACCACGAGGACTCGTGGTTGGCGTCGTATGCCATGAGCAATCGGGCGTCGCAGGGGCGGCGGTTCGCGGAACCCCTTCATGCGTTTCGGGCGCCGTTTCAGCGCGACCGGGAACGGATTGTTCACAGTTCAGCATTTCGGCGGATGACAGGGAAAACCCAAGTTCTCGTGGCCTCGGTCAACGACCACCACCGGACCCGATTGACGCACACACTCGAAGTGGTGCAAGTGGCCCGCACCGTGGCCCGACGACTGCGGTTGAACGAAGACCTGACGGAAGCGATCGCGCTGGCCCACGACATCGGCCACCCGCCGTTCGGCCACGCCGGGGAGGTGGCACTGAACGAATGCCTCACGGCATTCGGCGGGTTCAACCACAACCTCTACGGCCTACGTCGTGTCGATCAACTCGAAGAGCGCTACCCGGAATTTCCGGGCTTGAATCTGACGTTCGAGTTACGCGAAGCGTTCGTTCGCCACGCCGGGAAACTCGACACGCCGGAAGGCCGCGAGTTCCAAGGGGTCGGCGCCGCACTCCTTGAAGCGTTGGTTGTGGATGCGGTCGATAGCATTGCCTATGACGCGCACGACGTGGATGATGCGTTAGGGTTAGGATTTATTACGCTAGCCGATTTGCAAGAAGTGGAGGTCTGGCACCAAGGTAGCGCGCGGGTGCAGGCGGCTCATCCCAAACTGAGCGGCAACCCGTTTCGCACCGCCGTGGTTCGGGAACTGCTCGCATGGCAAGTGACCGATTTACTAGATGACACGACGCGGCGAATCCAGGACAATCGGATTCGCACCGTGGACGACGTTCGCGCCGCGACCGTTCCGCTTGTGGGGCAAGGCCAAAACGTCCAGCGGATGAAGTCGGAGTTGGAGCGGTTCTTGCGGGAGCGGGTGTACTGCCACCACCGCGTGTTGCGAATGACCGCGAACGGCAAGCGAATCTTGAAAGCGCTGTTCGCGGAATACATCGCCGCCCCGGAACTGCTGCCCGAACGCCACTTGCGTCGGTGGTCCGGGTCCGGGCGGGTGGTCGGGCCGCCGGCCGGACCTGTGTTGCCGGGTCGTCAATTGGTGCCGGAATTGGAGCGGGTTGTCGGGGATTATCTGGCGGGAATGACCGATCGATTTGCCCAACAAGAATACCGTCGGCTGTTCAGTCCGACAACAGACCTATAATATACCCATTCGCACAACGTCATAATCCGTTGATTTTTCCTAATAACCGAGGTTCTCGAATGTTAATGTGGCTCTTACGCGGATGTTACGCAGTCCTCATATTGGGGATCGCCTCCTTCGCCTTCGCCTTTTTCTTCACCGAAGAAAATATCCCCGCCGCGATTGTCGCCGGCGCGACGATCCTCACGTTCGGCGCGATCGTCCTTTACACGGATGTCCGTGAACGCAACAAACAAATCGCTACGATCTCGGCGGTTTATTTCGGTCTCCTCTTCGGGCTGCTGTTGGGCTGGCTCTTTTCGATGGCACTCGAACCCATCGTCGATTCGTTCTACGCAAACCCCGATCTGGATCGTGTCAAGCAAGTGCATCTCATTTGGCGGTTCGCGGTGACCGTCATGTGTTGCTATGTATCAATTTCAACGCTTCTCCAGACTAAGGACGATTTTCGCTTCATTATCCCGTATGTCGAGTTTTCCAAACAATTGAAGGGAAGTAAGCCTCTTGTTCTGGATACGAGCGTAATCATTGATGGTCGCATCGCAGACTTGTGTGATACTCGT
>JAYSXU010000560.1:0-11381 GCA_043716965.1 Fimbriiglobus sp. | reverse complement strand
GACGACTGACGAAACGGAATTATCGAAGCTGGCCGATCGTCTGGCGACTCAGTGTGTTCTGGCAGTGGTGGGATGTCGAACAGCAGATTGCGAAGATGGTTCTGATGCGGCCGGATGTCATCATCGGCAGTCCACTATTCAGTTACCGGGCGATGGCCCGAAAGTTTCCGCAAGTGCCTCGGGTTTACTTGCCGCACGCCCGGATTTCGCCGGTCGAAGTGGAGGGCTATGACACCAGCGGTGCAACCGGATTATTCCGACGACTGGTGTATGAACTTTACTACCGACTCGAACGATGGGCGTTGCAAACCAGTGAAACAACCGTTCGATTTACCAAAGGCAATGCGGAACTGATCGCGGCGTTTTACCGTTTGTCGAGTACCATCCGCTTCGACGTGATACCCCAAGCGGTGAACGTGCCGGAAACCCCAACGCCGGGAAACTCGACCGGGCCGGTACGACTGCTGTTCATCGGGCGGCTGATGGACTCGAAGAACGTCGCGTTCCTGGTGCAAAGCGTGGCACCGTTACGGGGGCAGAGTTGGCGACTCGATATTGTCGGGGATGGGCCGGAACGGGGTACCCTGGAACAACAGGTTCGAGATGCGGGCTTGCAGGAGCGTGTCGTGTTCCACGGTCTGCAAAATGATGTGGACTGCTTTTACCGCAATGCCGATCTGTTCGTGTTCCCATCAAGGCTGGAGAATCTCAGTCTCGTGGTTCTGGAAGCGATGGCTTACGGGTTGCCAGTGATTACGATGCGAACCGACGGCGCCCGCTACCTGAACGCGACGCATGAAGTGATGACGCACGATGCCGATGGTTTGCTCGCGGCGAATGAAGCCGACTTTCAGCGCTACTTGCAGGAGGCGATTTCCGCGCCGGGCTGTTTTGCAAAATTGGGAACAGCGGCGCGGTTGCGGGTGCAACAGAATCACCGATGGGATGCGGTTCTCGATCGGTGGGAAAAGTTACCAGCTGAACTGACCACGGCGAACCACACGGTTACTGCTGGCAAACCGGACTGACCCTGCCGGAGTGTGTTGAATGGCCCCGAACGTTTGGATCGTACTCGTGGATTACAACGGCCTGGAGGACACACGAAAGTGTCTTCGGTCGCTGACGGGTCAGTCCACCGCCGCCCAGACGGTTGTTGTCGATAACGCTTCGCAAGTCGATGTCGCCGAGGCGTTGAAGGCCGAGTTCCCGTGGGCACACTGGGTTCGATCAACGACGAACGGCGGCTGGGCCGGTGGCAATAACATCGGGATGAAGTACGCCATCAACCAAGGCGCGGACTTGGTGGTCTTGCTGAACAACGACACCGTGGTGGACCCGGAATTTGTGACGCGCCTTGTCACCGCAGCGAACACCTATCCCGCGTTCGGGATCATTGGGCCGGTCATCCGGTTCATGGACCCGCCGCACGAAGTACAAACCGACGGCGTTCAGTTTAACCGTCCCGACGAGCCGGGGTTCTTTCAACGGCACGTGGTCAAATTAACCACAGAGATTCCCCCGAACGTCGTGGAAGTGGACATCGTTAACGGCTGTTGCTTGATGGTGAGCCGCAAAGTTGTCGAGGCGATCGGGTACGTTGACGAAGAGTTTTTCCTTATCCACGAGGAGTCCGATTTCTGTCTACGCAGCCAAGCCGTCGGGTTCAAAAACGGGGTTCTCGCGGAAGCCTTGGTGTGGCACAAAGGGAGTAGCACCTTCAAGCGCGAGGGGAGCCGCCTGCAACGGTATTACGACGCGCGGAACCTGGTGCGGCTGATCCGCAAGCACGGGCACCGATCCGGATCGCGGGGGACGTGGCGGTCGTACATGCACCACCTGCGGTACAGTTACCACCGGTACGCCATCGAGCGGGACGGCAACTTCGTTGACTCCGCTAATGCTGTGCTGGAAGGACTGTACGACGCCGCTTTGGGGCGTTGGGGACCGTACCGCAAAAGCGCCCGCCCCGGCTTGGGTGTGCTCCGAGGGATCCTGTCGCTTGTCTGGAAACTCGTCAGCAAACCCCCTGTTACACCGCCAGTTACTCACCCCCAAGCGATCCCGATTGGCCCCCCTCCGCCGAGCTAATAGATGCCATGCCACAAGAACCGATCGACCTGTCTCGTGTCCGCACGATTCCCCTCACGACGCGGCCCAACAAGGTTGCGTTGACGAAATTCGCCCGACCGCCGGTGAAGGGGCAATCGGTCACGGACTTCGTGGCGGGCCTGCCGCACATCCTGGCCGGTGACGATTTTCGGGCGGTTGTCGATGCCGTCGTGCAAGCACATCTCGCACACCGCCCGGTGATGATTGGCTTCGGTGCCCACGTCATCAAATGCGGCCTTTCCCCGGTGCTGATCGACTTGATGAACCGAGGCATCGTCACCGCAATTGCGACCAACGGCAGCGGCGCGATTCACGATTTTGAACTGGCACTGATTGGGGAAACGTCCGAAGATGTGGCCGCCGGGTTGAAGGACGGCACGTTCGGCATGGTGAAGGAAACCGGCGAACTGATGCACACCGCCATCAACCGCGTGCTGTCCCGTCCGACAGAGGGACTAGGCCATCTCTTCGGTGAATACCTGACGGAAATCGCCGCACCGAACGAGGAGATTAGTCTCGCCGTCACCGCCCACAAACTCGGGCTGCCGTTCACCGTTCATGTGGCGATTGGCACGGACATCATCCACATGCACCCCCCCGCCGACGGCGCCGCGATGGGTCGGGCCAGTTTCAACGACTTCAAACTGTTTTGCGGTGCGGTAGCGAATCTTTCCGGTGGTGTGTACTTGAACATCGGCTCGGCAGTGGTGATGCCCGAGGTGTTTTTGAAAGCCTTCACGGTCGCGCAGAACCTGGGTGCGAACCTGTCGAACTACACCACCGTGAACATGGACATGATTGCCCACTATCGCAGTGGTGAAAATGTCGTTCGTCGCCCCGCCGGGGTCGCTGGAAAAGGCTACACATTAATCGGTCGCCACGAGATCATGCTACCCCTACTCGCCCAAGCCGTGGTCGATGCCCTGCCGGGTTAATCCTTCCACGCCGTCGCCGGTTCGCTGGCGATGCCGAACCGATTCACGGCTTGCACGCTAATTTGCGCGGGTGGTTTCCCGCCCAGGTCGATGAAGGCGATTCCCTTGTTGGACACCGGGACGATTCGCGTCGTCCACGTTTCCTCTTCCAGACTTTGCACTGCGTACAGCGTGGTGGATTCATCCCCGCTCAGCATGAAATTCAATCGCTGATCGCCTACGTGGCGTAGCGTCGGCTTCATCGGCTGAGCAGTGCTTAACCACGGTGACGCAGGTGCAAGGGCGGGTTCGGCGTAAAACTTGGCAAAGGCTTCCTGGAGACCGCCCGCGTTCCGCATGATCGGCTTGGCGCTGAAGTGAACGTTGCCACCCGCACCCGGTTGGTTGCGTGTCACTTCGATCTGATCGGTGATCTCTGTCACGGGCCAATTCTGCACACTCCCGACGCGGCTGGGAATGTTGCCCGGCCACAGGTGCCGCTTCTTCGTGTTCTCGTTCGCCCACCAGGCTAACAGCTTCGGGTAGCTCTGCTTTTCTTGCTTGATCGGCCAATAAAGTTGTGGCGTCAAGTAATCCACCCACCCTTCGTTGAACCACAGCTTCGCATCGGCGTACAACTTGCCGTACTGGTCGAAGCCGGCAATTCCTACAGGATGACCGGGTCGCCAGATGCCGAACGGGCTGATGCCAACCTTCACCCACGGCTTCGCTTTCTTAGTCTCGAAATACATCCTCTTCACGAACGTGTTGACAGCATCCCGCCGCCAATCGTCCCGCAATAGCTTCCCGCCATCCTGTTGATACTTCTCCCAGGTGTCGTCATCTGGGAAGGGTATCTCCTTCTTCGCCGCATCCAGTTCGGTGTAGGGGTAGAAGTAATCATCCAGGTGAATGCCATCGAGGTCGTACCGTGCCACGACATCGGAGATCACCGCGAGTGAATGCGATTGCGTGTCCGGGTGGGTCGGGTTCATCCAGTAGTGCTTGCCGTACTTCTTCGCCAAGTCCGGGCGGGTTTTAGTAATGTGCGTCGGCGACGGTTCCGACTTCGCCGTCGGGGTCCATGCCCGATACGGGTTGAACCACGCATGGAGTTCGAGACCGCGTTTGTGCGCTTCTTCAATCGCAAACTTCAACGGGTCGTACCCCGGTGACTTCCCCTGTTCGCCGGTCAGGTACTCGGACCACGGCTCCAGCTTGGATTCATAAAACGAGTCGCACATCGGCCGGACTTGCAGCACGACGGCGTTGAAGTTCAACTTCCGGAACTGATCGAGAAGCGTGATGAATTCTTTCTTTTGCTCTTCCGCCGTCAGGCCGCGTTTGGACGGCCAATCAATGTTGGCCACAGTCGCCACCCAGACGCCACGGAACTCTCGTTTCACCGGGAGCGGGTCGGCAGCGTACAGTGGAAATGCGATTAGCAGAGCAGTCGGCACGATAAAAAGCCGGGTCACGGCAGAACCTCTGTGGCGTAGGCGAGGCGGGCTGAAGTAACATACATAGCGTACAGATTCTCGATTGTGTGGGAGAGCCAATCATGAACATGCGAATCGACACCGTGCCGATCCATTACCCGGACAGTGATGGAAAGCCAATGGCCGAGAACACGCTTCAAGCCGAGTGGATCGTCACGATTCACGGCAACCTGGCGATCCTGTTCAAGGATAACCCCAATGTGTTCGTGGCGATGGACAATTTCATCTATCCAGTGCTGGGGGATAACACGATCTGCACCGCCCCCGATGTCTACGTCGCGTTCGGTCGGCCCAAGGGCCATCGCGGCAGTTACAAAGTGTGGCAAGAAGACAACATCTTCCCGCAAGTCGTGTTCGAGATTTTGTCGCCGGGCAACCGACGCAAAGAGATGCGGTTGAAGCGAACGTTTTATGAGCAGTACGGTGTGGAAGAATACTACGTCTACGACCCGGACCGCATCACGTTCGAGGCCTGGATTTGCGTGGGTGGAGAACTGATTTTGCAGAAGTCGATTCCTGTCAGCACTAGCAAACGACTCGGGATACGCTTTGACCTGTCCGGCGAAAAATTAGTCATCACTGGACCAGGGAACGAACCGTTTTTGACGTTTGTCGAGCGGAACGAACTTCAACAGAATCGCACCAACACTGAGAAGCAACGCGCAGATGTCGAGAAGAATCGCGCCAACATAGAGAAGCAACGCGCAGACACTGAGAAGCAGCGAGCAGACACATTGGCGGCGAAGTTGCGGGCACTTGGCGTTGATCCGGACACCATCTGAGCGCGACAGCCATGCTTCCTGCCGAGGTGATGCGACAAGTCCGGCGATTGCAACTGAAGGCCCGTCGTGCGGTGCGCACCCTGATGGGTGGGGAGTACCGTTCGGCCTTCAAAGGTACGGGACTATCATTTGAAGAAGTGCGGGAGTATCAACCGGGTGATGACACGCGGTCCATTGATTGGAACGTAACCGCACGGATGGGCCACCCGTTCATCAAGCGGTACGCGGAGGAGCGGGAACTCACGGTGTTGCTGATGGTGGACCTCTCGGGCAGTCAGCGATTTGGCACCGGCGCTGTCACGAAGCGGGCGGTCGCGGCGGAGTTGGCTGCGGTGTTGGCATTCGCGGCTGTGTCGCACAACGACCGGGTCGGGATGCTAGGGTTTACGGATCAGATTGAGCGATACATCCCGGCCAGTAAAGGCCCACGCCATGCGCTGCGGGTCTTGCGTGACGTACTCTTTTTTGAACCCGAACGCTCCGGAACCGACCTGAACGCCGCACTGGAATATCTGAACCGGGTTCATCGACGCCGGACAATTGTCTTTCTGTTCAGTGACTTTCTCCACGATGGCACCGTAGACAGTTTCCGCCGGGCCGCGCAGCAACACGACCTGATCGCGGTCCGGACTACGGACCCACGGGAACAGGATTGGCCGTCGGCTGGTTTGTTACGAATCGAAGACGCCGAGACGGGGCGGCAGGCGGTCATCGACACGTCAAACCCGCGATTTCAAACCGCGTTCGCCGCCCGAGCAAAGGCACGCCGGGAAGCGTTCACGAACCTCGTGCGTTCCGCGCAAGTCGATCTCATTGACGTGAGTACAGATGGTAACCACTTCGACGCATTACTCCGCTTCTTTCAACTCCGCGATCGACGACGGAGGGGCGGATGAATCGTTGCGTGCCTTTACTATTTATCCTGTTGATGCCATCAACCTGCCGGACCGCAGATGTCATTCCCGTCGTCACGATCGACCGCAACGCGATCCGCCTCTCGGAGTCGGTCCGGATCACCTTGTCACTGGAAGGTGATACTCCGTTGCGAGTGGACTTGCCGAAGGAACTACTCGACGAACTCTCTACGAAGGCTTGGCGACTTCGCCCGCAATCAGCAGCCGTTGTCGAAGATCAACCGAACGGGCACCAGCGCTGGTCGCAATCGTTTCGTGTCGATCCTTACATCCCCGGCGAAGCCATCCACTTGGGATTCGCCCTCGTCAATGTGCAAGCCGGCACGGACCGCGAATCGAATGCGATTTCGTGGAAATCCCTCGAAGTCCGGGTTACCACAACCGTGAAGGGCGATGCAATCTCCGAGATGCGGGGCGGCACCGGGATCGAGTTGTTACCCGAACTCACGGATTCGCCACGGTTATTCCCACCGTGGTTGCTGGCCGCTTTCCTAACAGCATTCGCGGTGATGGCAGTGGTGGCATGGATCGGTCGGCGCACGCGGAATCGCCAGATGGCGCGAAGTGTTGAACAACAAGCCTTGACTAATCTCGACGGCATCCCGGATGACGCCACACCGGCTGACATCTTGCGGCAATACATTGAAGCGCGAACCGGACTTGCGCTCTTGCATCTCACCACACCCGAACTGTTGCAATGCTTGCAACCGCGTTCCCTACCCGATTTACAAACGGTCCTGGAACGCTGCGATCTCGCCAAGTTTGCCGGCGTGACACCCGATGAAAAGGAGCGTATCGAGTTGATCGAAATGGCCAAACGGTTCGTCACCAGCGACTGGTTCAGCCACGTGATGCCGCAATGACAGTTGTAACCCGAGCCATACGGTATAATTGCTTCAAGTGAGAATGACGACAATCGACTGGCATACTGTGTGAGGAGGGCAACCGATGATCGCGCCGCTTCAAACTTTAGAACCCGACACCGTGGTCTACCCCGATAGCGATGGCAAGCCAATGGCGGAGAACACGTTGCAGGCGGAGTGGATCGTCACGATCATGGGTAACTTGGCGTGCCAATATCGGGACGATCCGAACGTGTTCGTGGCGATGGACAACTTCATTTACGCCGTGCGCGGGAACAACATGCTCTGTACCGCGCCGGATGTTTATGTTGCGTTCGGGCGCCCCAAAGGGCACCGTGGTAGTTACAAGGTTTGGCTCGAAGATGGGATATTCCCGCAGGTCATCTTCGAGATTTTTTCACCGGGTAATACGCAACGAGAAATGGACGAGAAGCACGACTTCTACTTCCGCTACGGCGCGGAAGAGTTCTACATCTACGATCCCGAAGACAACACGTTGGAAGGTTATCTCCAATCCGATACTGGCATCACGCCCGTCGAGGATTGGGCGACATTTGTAAGCCCCCGGATGGGTATCCGGTTCGAGTTGGTAGGGCACGACTTGCACATCTACGGTGCGAACGGGCAGCGATTCCGCACCTTCCTCGAAGTCGATGAACGCGCTGAACAAGCGGATTTTGAAGCGAAACGTGCGAAGCAAGCGGTCCAGAAGGCGAAGCGGGAAACGGAGCGGGCAAAAAAAGCAGACGAACGAGCAAAACAGGCTGGCCTACAGGCAAAACAGGCTGACCTACAGGCAAAACAGGCTGGCCAACGAGCCGATAATCTCGCCGCCAGTTTGGAGCAGCTTCGGGCCAAGATGATCGCGGCAGGTTTGGACCCGGATGAGGATGGAGTTTGAGTTAGCGCCGGTCACACCCACTTGACCAGCACGCCGAGGTATTCGTCTTTGTTCGTCAGCAGCCCGTCGTAGGCGGTGCCAAGTTCGTCCGGCGTGATCGTGTGGGTGACGAGACCGTTAAGGTTGAGGCGGCCGTTGGCGAGCGAACGGAGCAAAAAGTTTTGGGCTTTGTTGATGTCCCACGCACCGGCGAGGCGGGTGTGGGCGGGTTCAAACAGCATGTTGCCGTGGGCGCCGGTGACTTCGATGTAGCGGCGGTGCAGGTCGTCGTAAAAATTCACGTCCGAGACTTTACCGCGTGGCGACCCGACGACGACGACTTGCCCCGCGTCGCAGGCCAGCGACATCGCTGTCGGAATCGCCGCCGGTACGCCGGTGGCGTCGGCGACGATCTCCGCACCCTTCACGCCTAGGTAGGCGTGCAGTTGCTCTTTGGTGTCCCCGATCGTCGGGTCAATCGCGAAGTCCGCGCCGGCTGCCATCGCCGCCTCGCGGCGCATTTTTACCGCGTCGATGCCGATGACAGGTGATGCGCCGGCGGCCATCAAACACCGCAACGAAAACTGCCCGATGATGCCCAATCCCAACACTGCCGCCGAACGACCCAACGTTAACCCGGCACGCACGGACGCCCCCATGCCGTAGCGAGAGATGCACGCAATCGCGGCGCGATCGAAACTCAGGTTGTCCGGCATTTTCCAGACGCGGCAACGTTCATGGCCTACGGTCAACAGTTCCAACGAGGCGTGGTTGCCGGGGAAGCTCACGCGATCGCCCGGCACGAAGCCGCCCGGAAAATCCGCCCCGACCGCAACGACCTTCCCCGCAGCCGAGTACCCGGACCGAAACGGGAACTTCCAATCCGGCAAGTTCGGGTCTTTCAACCATTGGTGCGTGCCGGTGTACACAGCCAACTCCGTTCCAGCGCTGATGGCAGAGTATTCCGCCGCGATTAAGATTTGGTTCGCCGCCGGTGCCGCGAGTTGCACGTCACGCACGGCCACCTTGAATGGTTCCAGAATAACCGCTTGACGAGCCGTGAACATAAATGCCTCAACGATGTTGGGGGAGACGACGCGAGATCGGCATTCTACCTTCTCCATCCGGAATCGGCACCACTTGTGCAAGCTCAAGTTTCTAAGATGTTGGTAAGATGACATCGCTCAACTTCCGAGGTCACATGATGACACCGCGACTATTTGGCTCCGTATCGTGCCTCGTGCTGATCGGGGCGGCCAGTGCTTTCGCCCAGGCACCTCAGCCACCGATAAACCTCCGTAGCTTCGGCACGCCACAGGGGCGGAGCGTGACCCAATCGCAGCTCGGGTTGTGGGCGGGGCAAGTGGCTATGTACACCCAGGCGTTGCGAACCCAGTGCAACACGATCGGGTTACCGTCCGGCCAAAAAATGCAACTACTGATGATGGGTGATCGCGCCGTGAACCAGGCGAACGGGTTCCACCAACTCGCACTTCGATCAACGAATGCCGCCCAGTTGAATGCGCAACATGCCGCGATGGATGTGGCCCTCGAACAGTTTGTCGGCACAGTCCAACAGATGACGGCTGGCAACCCCGGTCTCAGCCAAGCCATCTCCCGAGTGCAGTACGCTGACGAACGCCTCCATGCCGCGTTGGGTGGCACGAACCCCGGCGGTGACACCCAACGCTTGATCGTGGTGCGAATCGCACGCTCCCTGGACGACCAAGCCGAAGAGTTGCGGGCCGTGATTGATGACCTCGGGATTGCTGGTAACAACCGAGAGTTCTCCCGCAGTTTGCGGCTGTTTGCCAACCGAACCGGAAAGTTGTCTCGGGACGTGGAAGCCGGTGACTCCATCGACAACGCCCGCCGTCAATTCGTGGAAATTGAACAACACTGGCGTGGCCTGAACCCGCAGGTTCTCGCCTTGGCCAGCCGCGACGCCCGTGTCCGGGTTCAAGCCTCGCGGGTGGAAAGCTTGTTCACCGAACTCGGGCGAACGCTCGGCGCGGGTGATGGCAACCCCGGCATCCCGCTGCCACAACCGGGTCTGGGAATCATCACGAAATCGGACCGCGTCTTCGTCATGGGTGCTGGTGAAAGCGGTGGCCCGCACGTCCGCGTATACCACGACATTAACGGAACCTCGACCGATTTCTTCGCCTACGATCCGAACTATCGTGGTGGCGTCCGGGTCGCCGTTGCGGATCTGAACGGCGACGGATTCCCGGACATTATCACGGCACCTGGCACCGGAATGCCACCGCTCATCCGCGTGTTTAATGGCCGCGATTTGAGTCTGTTAGCCGAGTTTATTGCTTACGATCCCCCGTATGATCTGGGCACTTACGTTGCAGCCGCCGACCTGTCACGCACAGGGCAAGCGCTCATCACGGTTGGTCCGGGTGTCGGTGGACCGCCGCATGTGAAAGTCTTCGACTTGGCGGTCGGGAAAATGATCGACGAGTTCTACCCCTACCCCAAGGAGTTGCGTTGCGGGGCACGGGTGGCGATGGGTGACATGGATGGCGATGGCGTCTCGGACATTGTGACGGCGCCAGGTGCGGGGAACGGGCCGCACATCCGCATTTTCAACGGCTTGAATCGGACACTCCTGAACGAGTTTAACGCCTATGACGACAAGTGGCGGGGCGGCGTTTTCATTGCCACTGCCGACGTGAATCGGAATGGTCGTGCGGAACTGATTGCCGGAACCGACGCGGGCGGCCCGGCTATCGTCCGCGTCTTCGATGCGATGCGAGGCCGGATGATCGGCGAAGTCTCGCCGTACCCAGGTAACTATCGCGGTGGCGTCCGCGTCGCAGCCTATGACGTGAACAAAAACGGTCGGCTCGACATCATCTGCGCGCCAGGGGCAAGTAGTCGTGGCTTACCGGTGCGGATGTACGACGGCCGCACCAGCCGCTTCATCGGCGACCTCTCCCCCTACGGCCCCACCTTTGAAGGCGGCGTGTTTCTGGGTGCTAGATGATGGTTATCAAGAATAATTCACCACAGAGATACAGAGTCACACAGAAAGCCAAAAGATGTATTTTTCTTCTCTCTGACTCTGTGTCTCTGGGGTGTGAGTTGTATTTTCTGCATTCCTATCGACTCCGAGATACACTATGCAACTTCGCGGCATTATCCCGCCCGTCGTGACGCCGATGACTGCCGATGGCGAACTCGATTTGCCGGGATTGCGGGCGCATGTGGATTACTTGTTATCGCATCGTGTGGATGGGATTTTTGTGTTGGGGACGACGGGGGAGTTTTACGCACTGTCGGAGTCGGAGAAGCAAGCGGTGGTGGCGGACACGGTGGCGCACGTAGGGACGCGGTCATCGGTTTTTGTGGGGACGGGGGCGGAGACGACTCGGGAAGTGGTGCGGTTGACGGCGATGGCTCAGCGAGAAA
>JAYSXU010000559.1:0-3750 GCA_043716965.1 Fimbriiglobus sp. | reverse complement strand
TTCGTGCGGTTGTATTTGATCCAGCCGATCGACTGTGCCTCGAAGCCGCGGTCGGCCTTGGCAAGGTCTGCCTTGGTGGCCAGTGTCACCGTGGCCGTCAGTTGCAGTTCCACTTGTTCCGGCGACACCGCGATGACACTCAGTGACATCTGGTTGTCGCGGATTTCGCTCTTCTTCCAGAACTGCGGTTCGCCGCGTGTGTTGTCGATGTAGTGGAAGCGGGCCAACCGCTGGGTCAGTTTCTCCGGCACCGGGTAGTTGTGGCCGACTTCCCACACGCTCGGCAGCAGGGTCGCCACTTCTTCCTTGGTGAACCACACGTAGTCGCGTGAGGCCTTGTCGCCGCCTTGCAGTTCGCAGGTGCCCGGCTGGTAGGTGTCGCCCTTCTTCTCCAGGATGCGGGCGTGCGTTCGCAGCACGAGGCCGTCCTTCGGCAGTTGGCGGGTGTACTTGGGGTCGAACTCGCCGTGGGCTGCGACTTTGATCTTCCCCGCACCACGTTGGGCTTCGGGCAGTTGCCGGAACTTGGCCAGGGCATCGACGAACACTTTCTTCATGGCCTTGGGATCGTGCCCGGCGTTCTTGAAGCCCAGTACGGTGCCGTCGGCGGCAAACACGTAGATGCCTTGGCGCGTGTCGCCGCCGTCGCCCTTGCGCCCGGCCGCAGTGGCCATGCGACGGAAGAAGTTCCCCTCGTCGTCCTGCCGGCGGCGCGTGTACCAGTCGTCGGTACACACCGGAACGAAATCATTGGTGGCCATCTTGATGACATCGACGTCGGCAAACGTGAGCGCACGGCCCAGTACGACGTTGTTTCAGCCACACCCCAGCGGGTGGCCGTCCATTTCCCAAAGCAAAATCGGCTTGCCTTCCTTCGCAGCCTTCTCGCGGGCCGCCCAGATGGACGTGAGCCAGGGAATCTTGTCGAACTCGTCTTCGCTGGCTTGCGGTGGCACGAGTTTCTTCACCACATCGAAGTCGACCCGGGTGAGAGGGTCTCGCTTCGGGGCGGCGCTGAAGCTGTTATCCGGAACCAAAAACAGCCCTGCCCCAAGGAGCAAGGCTGTTGCGGTAAGAGTCCAGCGGGATCGGGTGTTCACGGGAACTTCCTCCAAGAGGTCTGTTCCCTGATTCTACAAACGTTTTCCCGCCGTTGCCTTTACTTCCCGTAGCTGTGCTGCACCTCGGCGTAGTCCATGTCGTTCTCGGCATCGCGCATGTTGGCAAAGTCGATGGTCGAGTGGCGTTCCATCCAATGGTCTTCCTTCTCCGCCACTTCCTGGCAGGCGATGCACATGATGCTGTAAGGCACCGCGTTCATCCGCGCGGCGGGAATCTTCTTCTCGCACGTGTCGCACAGGCCGTAGCGGCCTTGCTTGAGCCGGGCAAGGGCCAGTTCGATCTGGGCAAGTTCCGCCGACTCGTACTCCGCCAGTTGGCTGGACAGCTCCACGCCCACCGAGCGGAACGCATCGTCGGCAATGTCGCCGGGGTTTCGACCTGTGGCATCAAGGGCCAGCAGATCCATCCCCAGCCGTCGGAGCAACTCGGCTCGACGACCAAGGAGCATCTTCGTGATCTTCAAAAGCTTGTCGGAACGGGCCATGACGTACCCTCCGTTTCATTGTTCATCGGCCAACCGCATGGCAGCACGGCTAGTCGATTTGTACTCGTCACCCACACCATAAGACGCAGCCGATGCATGGAGGTGACAAGAAATCGTGTGGGTTGTTACAACACATCTTAATACCGGCAGTTCCGCACGGTCTTAACCGTAACATCGGCAATCGGACACTTCGTGATTCGCCCTGCAACTCGGCTGTCAAGCTTTGCCGCCATCGCAAGCTGGGGGGATTGCAGCGGACGGGAAGCGTTGTTCCGTGGCCGCTTCCCCGAATCTGCCTTGATTCATTCAAGTTTTCAGGCCATATAGCCCGGTGGAACCAGCGCGGATCGACGGGGGTCGAGTCGCTGTCGGAACGGTTCCGGGGGGCGGCGGATCATGTGCGCATTCACTCGATTTCTGGCCGTAGCCCCTCTTGTCTGCCTTGTCGGCTGCCTGTCCGGTGAAAAGCGCAAGGACACGGACAATGCCTTTGAAGGGCCGGACAAACCAGGCGAGCTGGCGAGCCGTGAGAAAGGTCGCAACGCGGCCGATGAAGTCCCTGGTGATTGGTTGCACCGCAGCAAGCCGGACTGGATGCGCGGAAACACTCCCGACGCACCGAGCTGGAACAAAACGAACGACCCGGGCTTCGACCTGAAAACCGAAACCAAGGGGCTGCTTGCCGGAACCGTCGAGAACCCGGAAGGGCGCAAGGTGCCCAACGTGTTCATCGATGTCCGCGAAGTCGGCGATACCAAAGCGACTTCGATCGGCGTCAACTCCGATGCGAACGGCACGTTCGTGGTGCGCGGGTTGAAGCACGACCGCAACTATGTGCTGACGGTTCACATCCGGGAAGGCGAACGCTTTTTGTTCACGACGATCTATGCCCGCACACCGAATGCCAACGTCCGCATCGCCTTGGTCGAAACCGAAAATGCACCGAAACTCGGCACAAGCACCAATTCCCGCGTGGATGGCCCGTTGCCCAACCCGGCCGGTGTGCCACCCACCGGTGGCTTCGAGACCAGCCCGGCGGATGATCCCAGACGAACTGGGGAACGTGGCGACCTGACGACCGACGGTGCCAGCAAACCGTGGAAGTCACCGACGGTGGATATTCCGAACTCACGGACTGCGTTGCCGGAACTGCCGGACAATTCACCCCCACGTCGGCGTTGATTGGCTTTTGCAAGGACGTAATTCGATGTCGAATATTGATGCTGCTGTACAAGTCGGGCAGCAGGGCGTGCCACGATTTCTTTCGCCTGGTGTTGAAAATTCAGCTTGGACAGTTGGCGGGACAAAGTCGTTCGCGTAAAAATCTGCTCAAGTCGCAAAAATATTCGCGTAATGCCGTTGACTTTCAGGCTGCATATGAGATTCTGTTGAGGAAGGAATTCGCATTTGAATTCCGGCCTGCCCGTACGCTCTCATGGATACCGTCATGAAGCTTCGCCTTGAAACGCTCGAACTGCGGGAAAACCCATCGGCGGTCGTTGACCTGCCTCAGTTGGATGCTGGCACTGCGTTTGTCGATGGCCCGCCATCAATCGACGATCCGGGAAACTGGGTAATTCCAGGTCCTTTCGTGCCGCCGCCACCGCCGCCACCGCCAATCCTGGACATCCCGGTGACACCGATAACTGAGAAGTTCCCGCTGCCACCGCCAGTGCCAATCGGCCCAGGCTGAGTTGCAAAGTAGTCCTTCATGAAAGCCGAGTCTATGACTCGGCTTTTCGCATTTTCCGGGTGCACCCGTTTTCCAGCAACCATCGGTCGAATCATCGCTGCACTTGACTCGTTTTTCGGGTGTGGTTATGGCCCCTCCACTCGGTGCAGGCTCTGCTCGGGTTTGGGGGAGTGTTGATGATGGCTCATCGCCTAATGCCATGCCGGAATTGGTTGGGCTGCCTGTTGGCCTTCGCCGTGGCTGTCGTGTTTCCGTCGTTCGCGTCCGCGCAACTGACCGAATCACCGATTGGCCGCAAGATCGCCGACATCATTCCGCTGAACAACAAGGTCCGCAGTTCGAACCACATCCTCGCCAAGATGACGCTGAAACCCGGTGCGGCCTTCGACGAACGGGTCGCGTCGGACGACGTGGCCCGACTCTTGGCCAGTGGCTGGTTCGCACCCAACGG
>JAYSXU010000558.1:0-3751 GCA_043716965.1 Fimbriiglobus sp. | reverse complement strand
GTTTGGTTCGGCCCGCTTCGCTCCCGGAGAGTGTGTCGAGGTTAAACCGTTGCTCTTTCCCGTTCGCATCGGCATAGCGAATGCTCAAATTGACTTTGTGACTGTCCCATTCGCTGGGCAGATTCTTGAGCGGGTCGTCCGGGAACAGTTCGTCAAGTGATTTGTAACTCTCCCACACGGTTTGCTTGGCGGTCAGGTCGCCGAACCCCTTTCTCGTGTGGGGTTGTCCGCGTTTGTCACTGGCTGCCGGCCAGTTCTGGGAAATGAAATCTTGCCACGAAAAGTGGTTGAAGAATTCTTCATCCGATAGCTGTGTTCCTTGTTCCGGCCGGTCAAAAGTTGGCTCCTCAGGCGAGATCCGACTGAGTGGCGGTGGGATCGGGTCTCCCTCCGCATTGGCAAACGTGTCATGGCACTTCAGGACGGCAACGAGAATCCCGGTACCGATTGCAAGGCCGAAAAAGGCAGTGAACGGGATGGAGCTGAAATAGGGGCGCATTTGAAGACTCTGGGCGTGAGTGATCGAGATTTGGGTTCGTACCAACTCAGGTGCTGGTGACAGTCGGCATGAAACGGATCGCCACCAGCACCTGGAAATTGCAAACGGCAGCCGTGAGATTGCTGGGACTCACGGGCAATCGCCACTCTGCGTAAAACTACCGCCCAGTTCTTCACATTGAGCTTCGGTCGCAACAATGCAGCCGTCGGGATCGGAATAAGTACACGACCCGGTTCCAGGCGCTGCTGCACCGAGTGCGAGCTTGATATTGTTCGTGAGTTGTTTGAACTGTGGCCCCATCACCTTCACCCATTCGCCGCCGTTTGTGGGGTCCATGCCGATCACGTTGAGCATGATGGCTTTCAGTTTGTTCACGAGATTCTCAGTTTGTGCCTTGAGTGCTGCATCCGCTGTCGATGCTTTCACTGCCACCGCATCTTTGTCCAGTTGAACGACCAGCCGTTTGATTCCGTCAACGGTGATTGGCGGTTTGTGCGGTGCGGTTGCGGTTGCGGGTGCAGGTGCAGGTGCATGGGCGTGGGCTTTTGACATTCGTGAACTCCGGTGGTGTAAAACGGGTGAAATTCAAACCTCGCCGAACTGCTTTCCGGAACGCCAACTTCCGGTCAGCGAACACGAACGTCTTCAGGGCAACGGTACGTCGCCCAACAGTTTCAACTGGTTACGACGCGCACGCCAAGCGGCCGGGTCGAGAACCTGCATATTTCCTGCCTCGTCGAGAACCGCCCCGACGTGGACTTGACTCCAAAGCGTAATCCGATCGGGATCGCCTGAGATGGCGACCGGGGCCGGCCAAACCCGGACAGTCGAGTCCATCCCAGCCGTTACCGCCCAGCGGCCCTTGGGTTCGATCACGGCCCGATACACCCCGGCGTCGTGTCGCAACGGCGGGCCGATCGCCCGACACGTCTGGACGCCCCAGAACCGGGCCGAGCCGTCCTCGCTGGCACTCACGGCCCACAGGTTCGTGGGGTCAACGGCAACGGCCCGAACTGGGGCGGAATGCCGCAGCGGCGGGCCTAAAATCACGCCCGTCGTGGCGTCCCACAACTTGGCGGTGTAGTCCCGACTGCCGGTCATAATCACCTTGCCATCGGGGCTAAATACGGCCTGCCGGACGTGATACTCGTGGCCGACCGGAAAACCGATCAGCGCACCCGTCGCCGCGTTCCACCGGCGAACCGCCCCGTCGTCTCCCGCCGTCACGATCATTCGCCCGTCGGGGCTGTAGGCGACGGCGTGGACTGGAACACCCGAGGAGTGCCATAACGGATCGCTTTGACTTTCCCCCGTGATCGCATCCCACCGCCGGGCCGCTCCGTCTTCACTGCACGTCAGTAGCGTGCGGCCGTCCGGGCTAAAGACAGCCCCGCGCACGGCCCCGCCATGAATTAAGGGGCCGGCGACGAACTCGCCGGTTTCTGTCCACAGCCATACTTCCCGGTTGTAACCCGCCGTGGCGACTCGCCGTCCGTTCGGGCTGAAGGCGACCCGGTGAACGATTGCGGGGTGTTTGAGTTCGATCGGATCTTGACCTCCGTCGTCCGTCAAACTCCACAACAATGCGCCTTTGTTCTGGTGTGTACTCGTTGCAAGCTGGCCCCCGTCCGGGCTGAACGTGACACTTGCGATCGGGCTGGCGTGTTTCGGCAACGATTTAACCAGCTTTAACTTCCCGTCTGTAACGTCACAAATTCGCACGGCCCGGCTGTCGTCGCCGCTCGCCATCTTTTTGCCATCGGGGCTGACTGCGAGTGCCCGGACTTTGGCAGTATGTTGTTCTGTTGGAAGGAGTTCGAGGCGGTCCGTGCCTTCCCAAACGCGAACAGCGTCCCCAGGGCTGACAGTCATCAGACTCCGCCCGTCGGCACCAAAGGCCACGGTCGAAACAGGTCTCCTGTGTCGGAAAACGGCACGGGGATGATCGAACCCCGTCTGATGCAACCGTGCGATTCGATCTTCGGAGGCGGTGAACACGTACCGACCGTCAGCACTGACAGCGATCGCCGTCACTGGCACCGGAAGGCGGATGGTCCAGTCCACCGCGCGGCCGGACGCAAAATCGTAACTGCGGATGGTTTTTCCGAGTCGGTCCGCAACGAATACCGATTTCCCGTCCGGGCAAATTGCGGCGACCGAGACCCGACCGGGGTGGGAAAAATCTTTCCCGAGCGGTTGACCAGTCGCCGTGTCCCAGACTCGGTAAACGGTCTGCAGGGTCTTGTTGGTTTTCGGGTCTTCGGGTGTGACCATTGCGACCACCAACCCTTGGCCGTCCGACAGGAAGTTCAACCCCTGTGTCTCCCCCCGGAGTTCGCCCAGTGAAACCGCGTCGCCAGTCTTTGCGTCCCATAGCCGGACGGGTTCATTCTTGCCAGCGCACCCGGTCGCAACTCGTCGCCCGTCCGGGCTGACGCTCATTGCACTCACTGGTTTGGTGTGTTTCAGTTCCGGCCCTTCAACCCGTTCGGCGACGAGGTTCCATCGTCTCACAGTTTTCAGGTCGGAATCTACGAACCAGACCGATCGACCGTCCGGGGTGAAACAGTGGATTTGTCCTGGGGGCGGTTCCTGGCAATCGGTCAGTGCGAGAAGCTGGCCCCGCCAAGCGGTCAAATTTGTACGGATCATCCATTTGAAATCTGTTGAGTGGTCCGGAGCGAGTTCGAGGCTTTGGGCCATTCTGAGTATCCCGCTTGCGACGTCTCCACGGTCTGCGTCGGCTAACGCCCGGTCGATGACGGACATCGCCGTCTTGAGTCGGGACTCGTCCAGAAGCTTCTGAATCACTTTCGCCTGGTCGTCCGCGTGGACGGCCCAGGCCATCGAGATCACCGTCGTTGCCAGTAACAGGATTGCTGCCATTGCCCCGACTGCTGCCAGAGTCCGGTTTCTTTTGGCCCACAGAACGAGCCGCTCGAAATTGCCGACCGGGCGGGCGAGGACCGGCTTGCCGTCCAGGAATCGCTGTAAGTCGTCCGCCAAGTCGGCCGCCGTGTCGTACCGACTGGTCGGCTCTTTCCGGAGGCACTTCAAGCAGATGGTCTCGAGGTCTCGGGGGACACGGACATTTAGCGCACGAGGCGGTCGCGGCTCCTCGTAGTCAACTTGGTACGACAGAATCACCCGGTTTTTGGCGGTGAACGGTAGCTCACCCGTGAGCAGGGCGTAGAGGATCACCCCCAGGCTGTAAACGTCAGTCCGATGGTCCACCCGGCGGGTGTCACCACG
>JAYSXU010000557.1:0-1252 GCA_043716965.1 Fimbriiglobus sp. | reverse complement strand
CTTCCTCGTCGGTCATGTTCGCGCAGTGCATCTTGTTGTCCAGAATCGCGTTCAGCACGGCCCGGATGTAGAACTTGAGTTGGTGCAACCGCAGCGACAAATCCCCGGCGCCGTAACCCTGGTCGAGCATCATTTGCTCCGTGTAAACCGCCCAACCTTCGGCGAACACGCCGGAGTACAGCACCTTGCGGATCAACGACGGGTGGCGGTTGCCGTACTCCAGTTGCACGTAGTGGCCGGGGTAGGCTTCGTGGATCGTGAGGATTTGCAACATCGCCCGGTTGTACTCTTTCAGAAACGCTTCTTGGCGCGACGCGGGCCAATCGGACGGCGGCGGGGCCACGGCGTAAAGGCTGTTCGCTTTCGGGTCGAGTGGGGGTGCCGGGTTCAGGTAAGCGGCGGAGAAGCCGCGTTGAAATTCCGGCATCTCGATGACCTTGCACGAATCCGGATTGGGCAATGTGAGGATCTTTTTGTCGCGGATAAACTGCTTGATCGCGTCCACGGATTTGCGGGCATCCTCGACGATGGTTTCCGGCTTGCCGTGGTCTTTGCCGAGTTCATCCAGTACGGCTTTCACCGTCGCCCGGCGCCCGGTCGCGTCTTCAGGTGGCAACGCTTTGCCGGGAAACTGCGTGTGCCATAGTTGCTTGGCGACGTAGTACATTTCCCGCTCCACGCGGTCGGCTTCGGCTTCGGCAGTCTTAATCACGTCATCGGCGGACAGCCCCGCGTCCAGTTCGAGGGCTAGCTTGGCGGCGAACTTGTCTTTGCCGAGTTGCCAGTCGCCTTCGGACTTGGGTAGCACCTCTTTTTCAAGGAACTTCTGGTAGTCCTTCAACGCCTTCACCGCTTCACGACAAGGCGCCGCGAGTTCGCTGGTTGCAGGGGTTTCCTTGGCGAACGTGAAGATGTCCTTCTCGTAAAACGCGATCGCCCCGGCGGTCCGCTTGATGGCGATTTCCGTGAGGATTTTGGGCGGATTCTTGATCGACGCTTTCGCCGCCGCCACGATCTTTGGCACGTAAGTGATGCGTCGCGCGGCATTGGCGACGTTGCGTTCTCGGGGCAACGTCGATTGCGTGAACAGCGTGAACACGCTGTCCGAAAAGTAGGTGCCGTACACACGCGGATCGGTGGCAAACTCGTCGGTGTTCTCCGTTTGCCAGACGGAATACTTCAGGGAGTGTAACCAGATTTCGAGGTCAATCTGCCCGGCCCGACTCAGCTTCGATTTGTCGATCTGCTTCGG
>JAYSXU010000556.1:0-11405 GCA_043716965.1 Fimbriiglobus sp. | reverse complement strand
GGGGGTGAGGATCGCAAGAATGTCCTGGCCGATTACAAGTCGGTGTTAGACCTCGCTGCAAACACCGAACGAGGTAAGGCGCTGTTCAAGCATCACTGCGTGGCGTGTCACAAGGTCAACAACGAAGGGCATGACGTGGGGCCGAATCTGCTCGCGGTCATCACCGGGAAAAGTACCGACGACCTCCTGACTTCTATCCTTGATCCCAATCGGGAAGTCGATCCCCGGTACATCAATTACTTGGCGAACACCGCCGATGGCCGGGTGTTAACGGGAATCATTACCGCCGAGACAGCAGGCGCGATCACCTTGCGACGGTCCGAAGGGGGCGAAGACACCATCCGCCGCAGTGATCTCGAATCACTGCGGTCAACGGGGATTTCGCTGATGCCGGAAGGCTTAGAAAAGAACATCACCAAGCAAGAGATGGCCGACTTAATCGCCTTCGTCCGCGAACTGGCAGCGAAGAAGTAACGCTGGAATCACTCCGGTGCTGCCTTCTTCAGTTTGTCCGCCGTGACCCGAATGACCGGCAAGAACTGCTTCTTGTCCTGTGCTTCCACGAATTGCAGGACACCTTCTGCCGTGACCCAATCGTAGTCTTTCAACTGCGATGCGGGGATCACGGTATCGCTCTTTATTAGTGCTTTGAGTGGAATCATATCCGCCGCACAGCAGGTCATCTTGAGTTTGAACAAGGTGTATTGTTTCTCAACACCAGCTTGGGCCTTAATTTGGCCCTTCACACGCACGCGACGGCCTTCGTACTGTGCGCGTTTGTCGGGATCGTAGGCAGACACGTTGAGTTCATTGAAATCAAACTGCAACACATCGCCACCCTTATCGGCAACCTCAACGACGTTGGCATTCAAGACTTCGTCCTTGCCCAACCGCCGTTCGATCCAGTCCTTGCTGAAACTTGTGTTTGGCAGCCCCATGATGAACATCAAAATCGGCAGCGCGAACGGGATCACCTTCAAGTAAATCATGCCCGGCATGTGGTCGTGGTCGTGGTGAGCATGGACGCCGTGAGCGGCATGAGCGTGATCGTTTTGTTCGTGGTCATGACCGTGTTCATGGTCGCAATTCGGACCGTGAACACGGGTTTCAACTACGGTCTTTGCCGGGCTGACGGAACCCCACAACGCGATGCCACGAATGGCCGTGAGGAGCAACAAAACAATCCCGCCACCGAGAACCCAAAGGTGGAACTCGACGACCAGTAAATAGTTCAGCCGGTTGAACGAGTACATCAACACCGCGACCAGCCCGATCGAACCGCAGATCAGGATGGTGAGTAACTGTTCGAGGTAGTATTCACCTTCGCTATGGCCATGCCCCTCGCTGTGGCTGTGCGCGTGGTCAGGCTTGTGGTCGTGTTTATGGTCGTGACCATGCGAGTGATTATGGCCGTTGTCGTCGTGAACGTGGTCCATTGCAGACCTCATCATATTTCAGTTGGGAAAACCAAAACTCGGGCGTTCGACTTACGATTTCGGGGCAGGGGAGGGGGGCGTTGCGGTTGGCTCAGCTGAGACCGTCGAACCACCACCACCTGCACCCGGCGCCGGGTTGTAAAGTTGGTGGACGATAATCGTGAACACGAGCGTCTGGACTACCGTGCAGAGTATCAGCGTGACGATGAGCCGCAGGCGGAAAACGCGGGTGTACATCATTAAGAGTTTCAAGTCAAACATCGGCCCCAAAACCAGGAACGCTAACTTCGAGGACACGCTCATCTCCGTGAAGCTGGCTGCCACAAACGCATCGGCTTCGCTACACAAGCAGAGCAGAACCGCCAGGAACATCATGGCGGGAATCGCCAAGTAAGGCATTTCGCTCGAAAGCCGCTGAATGTCGTCCGGGTTGATGAAGAGCTTGGCAAACGCTGCCAGCACCGCTCCCAGGATCAAGAAGACGCTGATGTCCATGAAGTCGTGCAACGAAGTTTCGGAGATGTTACTCAACCGCTTGAAGATTGTTTTCTTGGCAGCCGGTGCGTCATCGTCATCGACCAAATCTAAGCCTTTTGCCTTCGGCGGCGCAGCCACATCGGTCAGCAGGCTGTTGCCGTACTTCTTGTATTGGATGTGAACGACTAACCCGGTAATGCACGCGATGACAAACCCAAGACCCGCCCGCAGCAACACCATTTGGACGCCGATGCCGTGCGGACCGAACGCCACGAGGGTGCTGAGCAACACGACGACGTTGACAATCGGCCCGGCCAACATGTAGGCGATGCAACAGGATAGTGGCAAACCTTTGCGGAGCAGTCGCCGCATCACGACGACAATGCCGCACTCGCACATCGGGAAGATGAGTCCGAGTGCGCCGCCGATCATTACGGCAGGGAGGGGGTGTTTCGGCATGATCCGGGCGATGAGTTGTTGCGGTAGTAGTTCTTCAAGGATTCCAGCGACGAGCGCCCCGAGAACGATGAACGGCATCGCCTCCCAGAGGATGGAGCTGAAGTTGAGAACAAAGTCTTGGACTTCTCGAAACACGGTTCGCCCGTCCGCCCGAAAAATGGGGAAATCACCCTACCGGCCAGTACGCCGATTCGGTGTGGGAAGTTCATCACGCTGCCTGACATTGTCCGCGTGGTGGCGATGTTAACAAGCCCGAACGCCGAGAGTTCCTGTGTTCAGCCGCTTTTCTCACTGGCAGAACTCGACAACCGCCCACGCAATCCCGCCACGATCATCGTCACGAAAAACCAAGCAACACAGATCAAAACAATGGTCCCACTCGGTGCCAAACTCACCATCCGTCCGCGTCCGAGTGGAATCATCACCTGGTTGCTAATTTGCAGACCCAACACGCAAGCCACGACTGTACCCACGAGTGAGAGCCAAAACACTTGGCGGAGGTTGCGACTCAAATTGGCGGCGGCGGCGGCTGGCACCACGAGCAGGGCGTTGACCAACAACACGCCTACGGAGTTGATCGACATGTTCACAACTAACGCAATCAGGATCACGAACACGTAGTGGTTGGCCCGCGTGGCAATTCCGCGTGAGCGCGCTAAACTCGGGTTAAAGCTTGCTATCGCCAAGCTGTTGTACCGCCACGCGATCACAACTCCTGTTATAAGTGTCAAAAGCCCCAGAAACACGAGGTCTTCCCCTCGGGTGAGTGTCACGGAGCCGAATAGGAACTGCTCGGGGTTGTAGTTGATGAGCCTTTGGAGTGCGGGAAGGAACACGGACCCTAAGCCAATCGCAAATGCAAAGAAGACACCGATCACGGTGTCGTTTGTCAACCCGGTTCGCTCACGGACATACACCATCAACACGCCCGCTAGCACGCCGATGAACACCATGATGGGTTGGACCATCCACAGGTAGGGGTCGGTCTGGAGTGGGTTGGTGCTGCCGGTGAAGAGAATGATCTGGAGCAGGGCGAACGAGATGCCCGCGAACGCGGTGTGCGCCATCGCATCGCTGAAAAAGGCCATCCGGTTTGCCACGACCGTGGAACCGACCATGCCGCACGTCGTGCCCAACAGGATGACGGCGAGCATCGAGTTTAGCAGGAACGTGGAAACGCCGAGCCAATCCGCAAGGTCACCCAGGGAAGCGTTCAACCATTCAAAGGCCATCGAACACCGAGATTTCGGGAAGTTCAAACCGTGGTCGGTTGCGGGTCCATCGCTTGCGGTTCCATCGAGCGCGGGGCGGGGTGCGCCACGATGCGTACGGCTGCGTGGGTTAGGATAGTAAGTGCGGCTTCGGCTTCTTCAATTGTGATAACTAAAGGGGGTGAAATCCGGACCACTTTCTTGGCTAACGGGCCGAGCAAATGAACACCGTCACCAGTCGGGTTGCCGTCGCCGCGATACCCGGCCAGGACAAATTCGTTCGCCCACTGTGCCGCCGTCCGGTTGTCATAATTTTGCATCTCGATGCCCCAGACCATGCCGCCTTTTTCGCCCCGGACATGGGCGACAAACGGGAATTGTTTCAAGCGGAGCAGGCCCGCTTCAATCGCAGCCGAACTGGCCCGAGAATGAGCGAGTACGTCACGCGATTCAAACTCGTCGAGGGTCGCCAAAACCGCCGCACAGTTGAGCGGGTTCGCACTCCACGTATCGGACCCTTCGCCGTACCCCATCGCGCCAAATAAATCGCCCCGCCCCACCGCCGCCGCAACCGGGACGCCGTTCCCAAGCCCCTTCCCGAGTACCACGATGTCGGGTTCGATGCCGTAGGCTTCAAACGCGAACAGGTCACCCGTGCGGCCAAAGTTCGATTGCACTTCATCCAGAATGAACACGATGTCGTGTTCGCGGCAGAAGCGTTCGAGCAGTTGCAGGTAGGCTTTGGGCGGGTGATAAGAGCCGCCGCCACCAAGATAGGGTTCGGTAATCAGCGTGCCGATTTTGTGTCCGAATTGATGGAACAAGGCGTCCAGTTCACGTTGATAGGGGGTGCCATCAAACGCGGCTTCGCGTAGCGAAACATCACGGCATTCGTGCTGCGGGAAGCTAACAAACATCACACGCGGGTCGCGTTCGGAATCGTGTTCCGAACCTGTAATCGCATTGGCCAAGCCTTTTTTTCCATGAAAGCCGTGGCGAGTGGCGATGACGAGCGGGCGTGCTTTATCGTGGCCCATTGAAGCCCAGAGCGCCTTCTGAATCGCTTCCGATCCCGATGCCGCCCACATCACGAGTTCCATCCGCGAACCGCCGCGACACCGCCGAAGTGCCGCCAACAATCGAGTGCCGGCCGTCACTTCCAGCGTCGTGATGGCGTTGTAAGTAGTCATCGCCACGGCGGGGAAATAACCGGCTGGGATGGCACTCGAACTAGTGTGTTTCTTCCCATTCAACGAGAGGGTCGGTTCAGTGACACCCGGTTGACACGGCCAGCCCATGTACCCACAGAACCGCTCCATCCACGAGATCGGGTTGTGGCCCAAGTTGGCAACCAGCACGCCAGAAGTGAAATCAAACAACCGGCGACCTTCGGGAGTCCAGTGATAAACACCCGCACTCTTTGCCAGCACCGCTTGACTCGGCGTGAACGTCCGCAACGAACGCGGTTCGATACGCCCCAACGCGGCACGGATCGTGTTGGATTCGACTTCCAGGAGATGCTCTATGGTGTGTTCAAAGTGCGTCGGGGTCATGCTGGCTTCGTTGGTGGTGGGAGGACGTTGAAATTGTTTGGCATCCCTACACGATACCAGAATAAAGAATCAGTGGCGTGGCAGTACGCGGTGTGTACATGGCCAACCCGCCATCGGGGCTATTCACTTGGACAACCCCGCCCGGATGACCACTGGCATGAGCGGCCAGTATCGCTTCGACCGCTTGAATGATTGCCACGCAATTCCGATCCGCCGAGAGGTCGTTGTAAGTCAAGGCTCGCATCTGCTGCAACCGCTGAGTGCGAAGTTCTGGTGGCCCACCGAACTCGACGTAGGCGACCTCTTCAAAGAACCGCTGAATGACTTCGATCCCATACCCTCGTTGCGATCGCTCACCCCAAGGTTCAAGGAACGTTCCATTATAGTGATGGTTTGGTGTGATCTTGAGTTCGGTGGGCGTCCGATTTTCCACCGTCATTTCAACGCCCCGCTTGCGTTGATGGGACGCCCAAACTCCGTTGTCGAAGCGAAACTGAACTTCTTGTTCGACATAGCCGGGGAAGTTATCCGGTGTGACCCAACTCGTGTGAATATCGAACGCCGCCTCCCGTTCATCGGGGTGCGTGTAAACAACCTGGACCTGGACCGAATCCCAGGTCGTCCCATCGACAGCCCCGACCAACCCCCGCTGCCCTGTCGCCGAAACCCGTGTAAGTTTCCAGTCCGGTCCAAATGTGAAGTCGATCATCTTGAGGTAATGCACCGCGACATACGTGGCAGGGTTGCGCCCCGTCACCCACTCCGCAAACTGCCCAGTGCTAATCGACTTCGGTTCCAACAGCGAGCAATAGCCGTTGTTCACGTGTTGAAGAACGCTATCGGCAACATGGGTGCGAAGTTTCTTGTGATCGGGGTCTGCCAACTTGTGGTAAACGACCTTGGCGAGAACTTCGTTCTCCTCGGCCAGTCGAATCAATTCGTCGAGTTGCGTCAAAGAAAGCACAGATGGTTTTTCGATTAGCACGTGCTTCCGTGCAACAAGGGTAGCCTTGGTAGGCTCAAAGTGTCGGTCATCAGGCGTCGCAACGCACACGGCGTGAATTTCCGAAGCCAGTAGTTGAGTAACGGAATTCGGCCCGGAAAAATTCCCAGTTTGTGATAGGGCAGGTGGTGCTGATTGGCGATAGTGTTCGACACGGGAACCTGTCCGGGTCGCTGCCGCAACCAGAGGCACGCGAACGGTACCGATATGCGGGCGGTAGAAGCCGTGATGGCCAGCCTGCTCGAAGAACGGACGATAAGTCTCGTCGAAGATCATTCCGAAACCAACCATCCCGGCACGGACGGTGTTGTGCGTGTGTGTGGTGTTCATGATGAGGAAAGTCTAGGAAAAGCAGCCAAAGAGTGAAGATGGCAGCGTATCATTAGCTATACATAATATACATTATCGGACTCAAATGATTTGGCTATGTAGGTTACCGCTTAATCACCTGGGCAGACTTGGAGTCCGATAACTTATGTTATGTTTATTAAACGGTCTGTTCAACCGCCTGCAACACGTGCCTGGGCACTTATCCCACAACAGTCTGGAATAACCCCATGTTGCGAAACTTGGCGTACCGTTGATCGAGAAGGGTTTGAGTGGAGAGTAGATTCAGTTCCCGGAGGTAACGGATCAATGTCGCCTTCAAGATTGCGCCCATTTCGCGCGGTGAACGATGGGCAGCCCCGATGGGTTCGGGAATGACTTCGTCCAGCACGCCCACTTTTTGAAGGTCGCTTCCTGTCAGTTGAAGTGCGGTTGCGGCGCGGGGTTTTGTTTCCTCGTTTGCCGTCTTCCACAGGATGCCGGCACAGCCTTCGGGACTGATGACCGAGTAGTACGCATACTGCAACACGCTGACACGATCGCCCACGCCAATCCCGAGTGCCCCGCCGGAACCCCCTTCCCCGATCACGACACAGATCACCGGCGTCGGCAGTTGGGACATCTCCAAAATGCTACTTGCTATCAACTGCGACTGTCCCCGTTCCTCCGCCCCGATGCCGGGGTAGGCGCCGGGTGTGTCGATCAAGCAGATGATTGGCGTCGCGTACTTTGCGGCCAGTTTCATTTTGCTCAGGGCTTTGCGATAGCCTTCCGGATGGGCACACCCGTAGAAACACTGTTGGCGTTCGGCGAGGGTTCGCCCTTTTTGGTGCCCGACAAGCATCACCTTGTAATCGCCGAGTCGTGCAAAGCCGGTTCGGATCGCGCGATCGTCCCCGAATGCGCGATCGCCGTGCAGTTCCACGAATTCATCAAATATCAGATCAATGTAATCGACCGTCTGCGGGCGGTTCGGGTGCCGGGCTACTAACACCGATTCCCACGGCGACAGCTCCGCGTACCGTGTTCGCAACAAGGATTTGACTTGAGACCGGAGGTGCTTAATCTCTTCGCCACGCGCCGGCACCCCCCCTACTGTCGAGGAGGACTCCAGGCGCGCGATGGCGAGTTCCAAGTCATGGATGTCTTGTTCAAAGGGCAGCGGAGATGGTACCATTTCGGCTTTGACCTACTGGGCGTCGTGACACAATTACTTTCAGGGCAAAGCCGTTACATTTGCTCTTCTTCGTCGGGATCGACAACGGATTTGTAAACCTTGACCTTCTTCAATTCCATCAAGACTTCGTGGAAGCTTTCCGGCCGTTGCTCGCGTTTTTTGGCGATGAGTTTGACCACGAAGTTCGAGAACTCTTCCGTGACGTCAGAATTGAACGAGTGGGGCGGGGCGGGTTTTTCAGCGAGGTGCTTCCGCAGGAGATCGTTGATTGTCGTCCCGCGAAACGGTGGCCGTCCGGTCGTTAATTCAAACAGCGTGGCACCGTAACTGTAGATGTCCGAACGCCCGTCGAGAATCTCGCCGGCAATTTGTTCGGGTGCCATGAAACTGGGTGTGCCTTGGGGTTTGCCCGAACGGTGAAAGAGCTTGTCGAAAAACCCTTTTTGAACGCGCTTGGCAATCGCAAAGTCGATGATCTTGGTCTGCACGGATGCGTTGACCAAGATGTTGTCCGGCTTCATGTCGCAGTGAACGATTCCGCTCGCGTTCATGTACGCCAAACCTGTTGCGACCTGCTTGAAGATCTTTTTCGCGTTCTGCTTCAAGAATTCCTTCTCGCGGGGGTCTTTCGACATCAACCGATCGCGCAAACTGCCGGCGGGGAAGTACTCCATAATGAAGTGCGGTGTGGTCGGCGATTTGTCCACCTTGATAATGTTGATGACGTTTTCATGCCGCATTTTCATGCCGATTGCGGCCTCATGAAACAGCATTTTGCGGTGGTCTTTTTTGTCCGCCATTTCTGGCAACAACACCTTCATTGCGAAGTGGCGATTACTACGGGGTTCGACGACTTCATACACCTGCGACGTCTGACCAGGATTCCCCAGTAGTTTCCGCAGCTTGTACTCGCCGATTTGCGTCACAGGTTCTGACATGGGCTACTCTTCCCTGGCCGGGGTGCGGGTTACCAATACTCTTCAAAGTGGACGTTGCCTTTGATTTTCAAAGTCGCGTTGTCAGCTTGAAACCCGCGTTTTTCCAGGATTTCAATCACGCCGATCGGTTCAGGGTACAGTCGCTGTCCAGTGGCTTTGTCTTTGGTCGGCACGCCGATCATCTTCGGGTTGCCACATAAATACACGTGGGTTTTCGCCTGGTCCAGTGAGGCGTGGAGGTGGTCTTCCAGCTCGCCACTGGTCAGCAAATCTTGAATGTAGACCTTTTTGGTCAACCCCGCTTCGCGGGTCGTCAGTCCCAGGTATTTGTAGTTCCGAAACTGAGTCATCAACGACTGTTGCGTTTCGTAATAGCCAAGGTCTTTTTTGAAGCGGACGCAACAGGCCGAGAGAATCTGGCCCGTGTGCCCCTTGCGAAGCAAGTCCCACACGATCGCGTTGTGGGGCGCTTCGCCGGTTCCAGTGCTCAGCAACACCACGTTATCATCGGGCTTCACGGCTTCGGAGGTGAAGTGCCCGACGATCTTTTCCCCCATGCTGATTCGATCGCCTTCGTGCAACGCAAAAAGTCGTGGCGTTAACGCCGGGACACGGCCGTCCGGATTGTTGCGAACGAGAACGATATAGAACTCGATCCAATCGTCCTGCGTCATGTCGCGGAGTTGACCGGGTTCACTGTAAATACTGCTGCTGATGGAATACGAGCGGCGAACGACTTTCACGAGGTCTTCCGGCTTCAACTCTTCGTGCTGGCAACCTTCCACTCGTTGTTCCCAGTACCCCAGTCCGAGCGCACAGTATTGGCCCGCGATGTAGTTTGGGCGTGGAAAGTCCGGCTTGACTCGCAGGACCATTAAGTCGGAGTGAATGCGTTTCAGATGAACGACAGTGCTGTTGTACCGCTGGGTGCGAAGGTCCGCGATGTGTTCGGGCGTCATCTCTGTTGCACCTTACAAAACGCCGTACCGAAGGGTTGATTCCGGAACAAATGTCCCCCGCCGAACAGGGTGTGGTCACCACTGTTGCCAAGCGGGGGTAGTCATTCAACTTGTTGAAATTGTACAAACCAAGGCAGCGTAAGCCCACAGTCGTGGGTTAGCCGATTTTCTTGACGGTCTCCTGGAAGTAGCTCACGCACTTCATCACATCGGGCGACGGGTTACTTTCGTTCGCTTCGTACTCGATGCTGATGTAGCCGGCGAACTTCACTTCTTTCAGGGCTTTCAACACCCCTGCAACGTCTAGCACCCCGGTCGGGTCACCGTAGGGGACGTCGGTTTTGCGTTTGTTGTCGTGGTCCTTCAGGTGCAACCCGAAGTTGCGTGCGCCCATGACTTTGACTTGTTGCGCGGAATCGAGCGGTTCGGCAACTTGGGCGGTGCGAATCAAGTGGCCCGTATCGAGGCAAGTCCCGATCATCGGGTGGTGGTCCTTGACCGCTTTCAAAATCACTTCCGCAGACGCCCAGCGATGAAGTTCCTTCCCCTTCCCCGTCGGGCCGTGCGGGTGGATCGCAATTCCGATTTTGTGTTCGGCCACCAGTTTGTCGAGACTGTCGAGGCTATCTGGCGAAGGGTCGGCGCTCAGGTACTTCACGCCCAGAGCCGCCGCGAAGTCGAACACTTTCTTGTTGGCGTCGTGATTCTTGCTGAAGCTTTCCACGCCGAATGCGATGGGCGTGACTTCGTACTCGGCACACAGTTTCTTGATGGCGGCGAGCTTTTCAGGATTCGTGTCAGTCGGGATGTGACCGCGATAAAACTCGGCGTACTTCAGCCCGAGTTCTTGCGTCCGCTTCAACGCCTGTTCCAGGTTAAACTTCCGGAACGTGTAGGATTGAATCCCGACCGTGAAGCCACCGAAGGCATCAGCGGCGGACGTGGTTTGGGTTGTTAGAAGTGCCGCACCGGCAACTGCGGCCGTGGTGCGGAAGAAGTCGCGGCGGTCCAGTTTCGTGTTCAGGTTCGACATGGAGAGTGGTCCCGAGGAGGTCGAGTTCAGTACGTTCGCATTTTGCACAGAGTTGCGGTCGATTGCTAGGGGGTGTCAACAGGAAAGGCCACGAATTATTATTCGTGGCCTTGAGTTGCTACTTCTTCTCAACCGGCAGCGACTTGAACAACGCTTCTATTTCGGCATCCGGTAGTTTCACTTGGCCGTCGTTGGCGTCGATTACCAATGCGGTGCCGTTGGGTGCGATCCAAACCAGGTGGTTGCCAAGGCGAAAGACATCTTTCATCTTCGGTTGTAGTTCGAGGATACGGAAGTAGGCGTCACTTTGGGCTTTGATGACCACCGTTTTCGTTTTGGCTGCGAACTGATCGTCGATCCACACACCGCCGATTTGTACACAGTTGCGACCATAGGCTTGCTGGTTCGCCGTCATACTCAGGCGGTTTTGACCGCGAAGAGTGTTCGAGGCGAGCGAGAGATCGACGCCCAGTTTGCCTTCTTGATTCTGCCGTAATCGACCAGTGTTGTAGTTGAATTGGGCATCTTGCAGGGACTTCGAGTCGTCCTTGGCCCGTCGAAGTGCGTCCGCAAACGCTTCGTTGCGTTTGTCGGCGGGGATGCGCTTCAACTCGGCATCAATCGCATCCGATTGCATCGTACCGCGGTTGGCGGCAATGTCACCCCCCTTCCCTTTTTCACCCGGCGCCGCTTTCGCTGCTTGGTCTTTCGCAAATTCGGCGACTTTCATCGGTGCACCCGCAGACATCCCACCTGGGCTTCCACCACCGCCTGGACCGCCTGGGAATCCCAACGGCATTGGTCGCCCTGGCCCGCTACCTGGGAGTGACGC
>JAYSXU010000555.1:0-11432 GCA_043716965.1 Fimbriiglobus sp. | reverse complement strand
CATCGAGAACGCTTTCACGGCTGGCTCCTCCCAAAGGTGAAACCAGTATGACTTCAATCAGATGAAAGCGCAATAGGGATATTTAAGATGCTCTAGTGCAACTTTGCGTTCCAACACCTCACGGAGCTTGGCAGATTGCGTCGTGGGTTTCGGTAGCCATTGCGCGCCTTTGAACACGACTGGGTCACCGAACAAGGGCCTCCCC
The DNA here is from genome assembly GCA_043716965.1 of Fimbriiglobus sp. Classification (GTDB taxonomy): domain Bacteria; phylum Planctomycetota; class Planctomycetia; order Gemmatales; family Gemmataceae; genus Fimbriiglobus. The sequence goes on along the minus strand of JAYSXU010000555.1, from coordinate 11,227 downwards.
TCGACCGATCCTACGTCAAAAGTGATTTCAGCTCTCAGATTCGTCGCACCCTGCAAGGCTTTCTGTTCCGCTTCCGCGATGACGACTGTGGATTTTGCTTGAGAGAGTAACTGCTCGACAACACCTATCTCCGATGATGCCACCCCATTTCCACGTAACAGCTCCATACTTTTCATGCGTTTCTCGGCGAAACTGAGCTGCACTTTCGCATCCTCCAATTTCGCCTGCGCGATCGTGTACTTCTGGGTGATGAGCAACCGCGCTTGGTCCAGTTCCGCTTTCGCCACTTGCAACTTTGCCTCGGCGAGTTTCACATCCGGGTGGTTGGCAACGATGTTGGCGATCGTCGGCTCTGGTTTTACCACGTCAGCGAGAAACAGTTTGGCTGCCTCGACCCGTAGTACTTCCAGCGGTTTCTCGACCGGCTTCGGCTTGTCCTGGCCGGTGGCGAATGCCGCCAACATGCCGGTCAGGACCAGTCCGCTAAGAACCTTTGTGCATCGCATTTCTTATCTCCTGTTTTTGGGCGATCTTCATGGACATCAACAACCACTCGTCCTCCACGGCCACGGCCCGCCCTTCAGCGCCTGCCGTATTCAGGTGAAGGCGGTAGCACCGGGCGGCTTGGCCGTAGTCGGCGTCTTTCAGGTACCGATCCCCGGCCCGGCGGTAGAACGTCGCCGATTCTTTGCGGTCCGTTGCCATCTCCGCGTTCAACTCAAGCTGTTGCGCCGATTCCGTCACCACGGGTGTCGGCACGCTTTCTTCCGGAACTGGCAGAACCAGGACCGGCACCGGAACGACCAGCGGTTCCCGTTCCAGTTGCAAAAGGATCGTTTCCGTCGGCTTCGCAAACCAACCTAACGCAATGCCCCCACCGAACACCGCCACGACCCCGACCACCCGCCGTACAAGGCGCCAGCGATGGGCAGTTTGAAGCCGTCGAGTTGTATCTCGTATAATCGTGGCCTTCAGCAACTCTTGGTTCGTCGAAGCAGGCTTGGGGCGAAGCAGTTCGGCGAGATCGTCATCCGGTTCAGTCATGGTGAATCCTCCGGGATTCGTTCGTAAGCTTCCCGAAAGGCTTGCCGGGCGCGGGTGAGCAGCGATTCAATCGCCTTTTCACTTTCACACCAATCCTGTGCAATCTCTCGCACCGATTGTTGATCGAGGTACTTCGCCCGCAACACCTTCTCCATGCGGTCCGGCAATTGGGCCAATGCCGTGGCCACACGATCCGTGTTGTCAGGTTGTTGCGATTCAGTGGCAGCCGGCTCCGTTTCCAGCGTCTGGAACTTCGCCCGGTGCCGATTGCGGCTTCGCAACTGGTTCCGCACGATGTTCACCGCAATGCCGCCCACCCACGTTTCAAAATTCGCTCTCGTCGGGTCAAAGCTCGACAACCGCCGACTGGCCGTCATCCAGGCTTCTTGCAACACATCGTCCGCCAGATCGTCCGCCCCGCCACAACGCCAACGGACGTAATTCGCCACGGGTTCAAACACTTCGGTCACCCAATCATTCCGCGCCACGACATCCCCCGCCAGGATCGCATCCCGCCGGCCGCGTTCCGCCCACATTCGGGTATCCACGGCCATCGGTTCTCCTGAGCGTCACAAGGTATTGTCCACGCCGGGTCGAAATCCTTCGAGGGAAAAGTGGATAGTGGGTAGTGGACAGTGGATAGAGTTTACACAGAAAGCCCAGGCATAATCATGCCTGGGCTTTGGCTCCCACTTTACTCCTGCCTACTAACCACTCACCACTGTGATTACTAAATTGGATTTGTGAAGAATCTCCGGGCGTGAAAAATGCGAGGCGGAACCCAGGTCATGGCATCGGACGTTCCCGAAATACGCCCGAAAATGCGATCGATCCTGTTCGTTTGCACCGGCAACACCTGTCGAAGCCCGCTCGCGGAAGCGATTTGCAAACGGTTACTTGCCGAGAAACTCGGGTGCGTCCCGCAGGACTTACTGCAACACGGTTTCTTGGTGAATTCCGCCGGCGTTGCAGCGATTCCCGGTGATTCGGCCAGTGAACCGTCGGTTGAAATGGCGAAGGAATACGGCAGTGATTTAGCTAGTCATCGCAGTCGCATGGTGAACCCGGAGTTGCTGGAGAAGGCGACCGACATCATTGCGATGACCCGAAGTCATGCGGTGGTGTTGATGGTGCGATACAGCGGTTACGGTCCCACGCCCCAACTGTTGTGCGGCCCGGACGTTGATTTAGACGACCCGATCGGCGGGGACTTGGAACTTTACCGACACTGTACCCGAACAATTGAGACACACCTTCACCGGTATCTCGCGGAGTGGCTGGGGTCATGAAAATCGCTTTGGCGAACGATCACCGTGGCGTTGCGGCGAAACAACGACTCGTTACGGTTCTGACCGGCCTGGGGCACGAGGTCTTCGACCTCGGCACGAACACCCCGGTCAGCGTGGACTACCCCGATTACGCCATTCTCGTGGCCGAAGACGTGGCGAGCGGCAAAGTCGATCGCGGCATCCTGATCTGCGCCACCGGCCACGGCATGTGCATCGCCGCGAACAAGATTCACGGCATTCGCGCCGCCAACTGCCGGGACATTGTCGATGCCGAAATTAGCCGCCACCACAACGACGCCAACGTGATGTGCATCTCCGCCGACCTCGTCGGGGAAGACGCCATGGAACGCATGGTTAAGACCTGGCTCGAAACCGACTTCGACGGCGGCCGCCACGCCCGCCGACTCGAAAAAATCACCAAGTATGAAACCGACCACAGTTGCTAAGTAGCCAATACCGGAGCCGTGGTGCCAACTCTTATTCTTACACCACGATTCACTGAGGATGCCCAAACCCTTTGGCGAACGGCTTGCCAACTGGGCTGGGCTGTTGAGCGATTGACGAGTTGGCGGGTTTCCGACGAGCTAAAATCAGTACCCGATCCGGTGCTGTACCTGGAAGCGCTATTCGGGCCAACACTCGCGGAACAATTCGGTTTGCAGTTGCTTGAACCAACCGTTGATTGGCTTCCCAATCTGCCGGAAGAGTATCGCAAACGACGGGTTGTACTCGCAACGCTTCATGCCGCACGACTGATCACGGAACCCGCGTTCATCAAGCCACCAAACGACAAGAGCTTCCCGGCTCGCGCCTACATCGGGTCTGAATTACCGCACGGATACGACCCGGATTCCCCAGTTCTCGTATCCGAGATCGTGGTAGTGGGAGAAGGAATTCCGCTGCTTTGTGCTAGACCGTCAGCCCAAAACCGTATCGGTCTACTTGCGGAATGGTGAACTGCAACGAGATAACGAATTCGTCGCCACAGAATCAGAACTCGCTGACGCCACAGCATTCGTGCAAACCGTTCTTGCAGATGATCGTGTCCCGCTTCCCCGTGCAACAGTGTTGGACATCGGTGTTATTGCCGGTCGCGGGTGGGCGGTTGTGGAGCAAAATGCTGCCTGGGGTTCCGGCATCTACGGCTGTGATCCGGAACAAGTCCTCGAAGTGCTGCGACATGCCGCAGTTGCAAAAAGCACAGCGACACGAACGAATTGATCGCTCCCAATCACGTCGGATCGGATCATCTTTCCCGAATTAGTCTCTAGTTCGGCTCCGTCTGTCGATAAGCTGAACTGTTTCGCGTTCGGCATTTCTCCCTCCGCTTGGACTAACCGATGCACAATGGATTTTGGTACTCCCGGTTCTCCAAGGTCACGGCACGTTACTGTGGTCATCCGCTCATGTTCGTTGTGGCGGTCGGGACGATTGCGATGTGGATCATCACGGGGCCGTTCTTCGGCTTCAGCGACACTTGGCAATTGGTCATCAACACCGCAACGACGATCATTACCTTTTTGATGGTGTTCTTGATCCAAAACACCCAGAACCGCGACACGGCGGCAATCCAAATCAAGTTGGATGAACTCATTCGCGCCACTCTCGGCGCGCACAATGCTTTATTGAATTTGGAAGAACTCGAAGTCGAAGAGTTGGAAGCGTTGCGGTTGCGATACATCTGTCTGGCCACCGCAGCCCGCACGAACGTGAAAGACGGGCTGTTGGACACGGATGTCACCGAAGCGTGAAGTCGCCCAACTACGATCAAGGAATGGTCCTGAATTTGTTCCGAAGACGCTTTCGGATATCTTCCGTGGCTCAGCTTTTGCTGATGAACCTGCTGGTAACACGGAACCACACTCGGAGCAATCGGCCATGAATTTGACCGGAACCTACACGCTGGTCTCGGGGCAACGCAACGGGAAAGACTTGCCGCCGGAGCGCGTGCAGCACACGACGGTGAAGTTTACCGAGACGGAAGTGACCGTGACGAACAAAGATCACGGGGACATTTACGTCGCAAGTTATGTTCTCGACGGCGACGCCAACCCCTGCCCGCTGACCATGACGGCGACGCGCGCGCCGGACTCCGGCGACGTAGTCGAAGGACTGATCGAGCAGATTGGCGATTCGGTTCGACTGATTTACGCTCTTCCTGGGCAACCGGCCCCGACGGATTTTCAAACCAAGCCGGGCGAACTCCTTTTTGTGATGACGAACTTCAACCAATAAGACGCCGACCCACGTCCAATTCAATCCGCAGTCGTAATTACGCGGCGCTTCCCAACCTGGGGAAGCCGATCGCGCGAACAAACGCCAAACCAACGATTGGGCAGAAGCCCGCCGAAAATGTATACCCCGGATTGCATGTCAAGCGGGCCGCAGCGTGGGTGAAGACCATCGAATTGGTCGGGCGTCAGCATCCACTTGGCATCAAACCTGCTTTCTCTACGAGCGGGTTCGCGGCACTTCCCGCGATGTTTAACCGCTTTCAACAGGAGATGACTTCAATGGTCTCGAACAAGATTTGTTCCACCACGGTGGGCGTATTCAAGAACCGCGACGCTGCTGATCGGGCTGTCGCCGACCTTCGCAAGGCTGGTTATACCGACGACCACATCGGCCTCGTGGCCAAAGACGCCACGACGGGCAAAACCGTGCGGACGGACGGTGCGGGCGAAACGAACATGGCAGAAGGTGCCGCAATCGGCGCGATGGCAGGGGCGGCTACTGGTGCGGCTGTCGGCGCTGGCATTTTGATGGGGATCATTCCGGTAATCGGGCCGATTCTCGCCATCGGCACGTTGGGTACCATTCTTGTGAACGCGGTCGGTGGGGCTGCTATTGCAACGCTAGCGGGAGCACTCGTCGGCTGGGGCATTCCGGAAGAAGACGCCCAGTACTACGAAGACGAAGTGAAGGCAGGCCGGTACCTGGTAACAGTGGATCGCGGGACACGCCGCGATGACACGGGTGAGATTTTCACCCGGCACGGCGGCTACAACCGTTCCTCAACGTTCGGCAAGTAAGTTCAGTCTGACCACAAGAGCCACGCCATCGGCCGGGGACCAATCCCCGGCCGATTTTTGTTGGTCTATGCCATGAGTTCTGAACCGATGAAGACGGCATGTGAAGGTTCCCAAGGTATCGGACCTTCGGTCCTCGACCCTGAACCAATCGAATGGACCCCCGATGGGGTCGAAAACGAAGACTCCAAACAAACTGCTACCAACTTTGGTGACGGTCACCCGGTGATTGTTGCGTCCGGCTTTGCGAAGCGAGTTTTGCCCCACTTTATGTCATGTTATCCGTGTAAACAGTTTGCAATACCCTTGCTACTTGCGCGGATTGTGTCACTTGCGTGGGGAGTCTGTATTGACCCCTTTTTCGTGGCTTCTTAAAGTGACAGTCTGACCAGATTCCGCTTGCGGGGTGGTTTGGACTGGAATTGCCGTTTCTTGAGGTTTCCGATTATGTCGATGACAGTTGCCCGGCCCGCGGGCCAAGCCGCGATTGAGGCGTCCATTTGGGACAAGCTCGGGGACAAGTTTAACGGGTTCATCGAAGGCAGCATTGGCCTCGTGAGCAAGATGTTCGGGTCTGCCAACGACCGCGCCGTCAAGAGCGTCGGGTTCATTCGGACCAAGCACGCGGCGACACACACGATCATCCCCGGCTCGGTCCTCGACCTCGTCAACAAGCTCGAACCGAAAATGCTGACGGTCAGTGACGACGAGTTGAAGAACTTCTCTGTGACGTTCCGCGAACGGCTGAAGAACGGCGAGTCGCTCGGAGATATTTTACCCGAAGCGTTCGCCGCCTGCCGGGAAGCGGCCAATCGCACCAAGAGAATGCGGCACTACGACACGCAAATCGTCGGCGGCGCGATTCTACACGGCGGCGACATCGCCGAGATGGTCACCGGGGAAGGCAAGACCCTCGTGGCCACGCTGCCCGCGTACTTGAACGGGCTGGAAGGCAAGGGCGTTCACGTTGTCACCGTGAACGATTACCTCGCCCGTCGTGACTGCGAGTGGATGCTACCGATCTATCACGCCCTGGGCGTTACGGCGGCGTACATTCAATCCGACATGGACCCGGAGTTGCGCCGCGCGGCCTACGAATGCGACATCACCTACGGCACCAACTCCGAGTTCGGCTTCGACTACCTCCGCGACAACATGAAGCCGGCGCGGTTCGACGACGCAGGCTACCACCCGTTCTACCGCCAGTGCCAACGCATCCCGCTGAACTTCGCCATCATCGACGAAGTGGACAACATCTTGATCGACGAGGCCCGCACGCCGTTGATTATCTCCGGCCCCGCCTTCAGCGACCCGAAGCAGTACGAGAAGTCCGACGACATCGCCCGCAAACTGACGGAGTTGGAACGCAAGGCGCGCCAGGACTTGAAGAACAAAGGCGAGATGGCGCTCCAGGGCACCGAGGGGGACGGGCTGCCGATCATCGTGCCGATTGACCCCAGTGCCGTTGACCCGCAGAACCCGCCGCCCAAGGGCGTCTACTTCGAGATCAAGGAAAAAGAACGCACCTGCCACCTCACCGATGCCGGCGTGCGCGAGGCGGAGAAGCTGGCGAACGTGGAGTCGTTCTACACCGCCGGGAACATGGAGTGGCCGCACCTCATCGACAACTCGTTGAAGGCGCACCACCTGTACCACAAGGACCGCCACTACATGATCGCGGCGGACCCGCGCGAGAACAACCAACTCGGCATCATCATCATCGACGAGTTCACCGGGCGGGCGATGTTCGGGCGGCAGTGGTCGGACGGCCTGCACCAGTCCGTGGAATCCAAGCACAAACGCGACGGCGTCCAGATCAAGCAAGAGACGCAAACGCTCGCCACGATCACGCTACAAAACTTCTTCAAGCTGTACGCCAAACTCGGCGGCATGACCGGGACCGCGATGACGGAAGCCAACGAGTTCTGGAAGATCTACAAACTCGACGTGGTAGCCATCCCGACGAACAAACCGCTGCACCGGGTGAACTCCCCGGACTTGGTGTACCGCACCGAACCGGAGAAGTGGAACGCCGTAGTCGGCGAGATTGTTGAAGTCGCCAAGACCGGGCGCCCGATCTTGATTGGCACGACCGACGTGGCGAAATCCGAGATGCTTTCGACGCTGCTGAAACGTAAGGGCGTCAAGCACGAACTGCTGAACGCCAAGCCGGAAAACGTCGCCCGAGAAGCGGAGATCGTCTCCCAGGCCGGACGACTGAACTCGGTGACGATTTCCACGAACATGGCCGGGCGGGGCACCGACATCATCCTCGGCGGCAACTCCGAAACGCTGGCGTGGGCACGGCTCAAGCAACTCAAGAACGACGACAGCCGCCCCCTGTACCCGACCCGCCTCGAAGTGCCGGGCGACATTTGGAAGCGGACCGTCGATGAGATTGAAGCCAAAGAAAAGATGAAGGACGAAGGCCGCAAGGTCGCCGAGATGGGCGGCCTGCACATCGTCGGCACCGAGCGCCACGAGTCCCGCCGCATCGACAACCAGCTACGCGGTCGCGCCGGTCGCCAAGGCGACCCCGGCTCCAGCCGCTTCTACCTCTCGCTCGAAGACGAACTGATGCGGCTGTTCGGCGGCGAACGCCTCCGCCGCGTCATGAGCAACCCCTGGCTCGGGATGCAAGAAGGCGAAGCGCTCGAAAGCGGGCTACTGACCAAGCAGATCGAGAAGGCCCAGAAAAAGGTCGAAGAGTACCACTTCGACCAGCGTAAAAACCTGCTCGAATACGACGAGGTGATGGACCACCAGCGCAAGCGGACCTACGGCGCCCGGCAGTCGATCCTCGACGGTCGCAACCCGCGCGCGATGCTGTTGGAGATGATCGACTCCGAGATTCAGCGGGCCGTCAAACGCTACGCCGCCGAGGACTACGGCGCCGCGAGTTTTGCGACCTACGCCAGCGGGGAGTTCGGCATCGAGTACGACCCCGCCGACTTCAAAGGGGCCAACTACGACGAGGCCGTCAAGATCGCCCAGGACCGCGCCAGCCAAGCGGCGCCGACGTTCATGCAGGAAGTCATGGACGAAAACTTGAACCCGGACGAAGACCCCAAGGACTGGAAGTGGCAAGAACTCAGCCGCGTCATCAACGCCCGCTACGGCCTGAAGACCAGTGACCGCGACCTCAAGAAGATCGGGCGGGAGGAACTCGACGGGTACATTCTCGAAGAAGCCGAGAAGGCGATCAACGCCGTCGAACTCGTCGGCGGCAAGCGCTTCCTGGACCGCAACTACACCATCGAAAGCCTGTGCGATTGGGCGCGGCAAAAGTTTAGCCTCAAGATCAGCGTCGATGAGGCGGGTGACAAGGACAACGCCGAACTGCTCGCGCTGCTCCGCAAAAAGGTCCGCGAAAATTACCACCAGAAGGACATCGACTTCCCCGTGCAGGTCGGCCTGACCGCCTACCTGCCCGAACGCGCCAAGGGCGACCGCCGCCCCGACCGCGAAACCCTGTTCCGCTGGGCAATCACCCGCTTCCCAACTGGTGCTAACGTCGTCTCCGAGGAGTTAATCCGCACCGAGGCGCGATCGAAGATCAAGGAAGTGCTGACCGCCGCCAGCACGCAACAGGTTCCGACCATTGATTACCCCGAGATCGACGCGAAGATCGCCGAAATCTTCAGCGGTGCCGCCGTCAGCGAAGCCGACGACGCGAAGGAGTTGGTCGAGTGGTGCGCGGGCGAACTCAAGCTCAACTTCGACGCCGCGAAGTTCACCGCCGTCCCCGCGACCGTGGCCCGCGACCAGATTCTCAATGCGTTCGACCAGAAGTACCGCCCGGAAATGCACGACGTGGAACGCCGCCTCATCCTCGACCAACTTGACAGCGCGTGGAAGTCCCACTTGCTAACAATGGACCACCTCCGAAGCGTCGTCGGCCTTTCTGGCTACGCCCAGGAAGACCCGAAGATCGTGTACAAGCGCGAGGGGATGAAGCTGTTCGACACCATGTGGGACGGCGTCCGCGACCGCGTCAGCGAGAGCATTTTCCGGATCGAAGACATCGCCGACGAAGAAGTGAACAACGCGCTGTGGGCCGGCGCCAGGGCACAACAATCGCAAGCCGCCACCGCAGTGCAAACCCGCGCCAAGGAAGTGGCCGCCGAAGAAACCACGACCCAGCAAACCAACAGCGGCGACGCCAGGAAAAAGCCCGAGACGATCCGCAACGTCGGCGCCAAAGTCGGCCGCAACGACCTCTGCCCCTGTGGCAGCGGTAAGAAGTACAAGAACTGTCACATGAAAAGCGACGGGAAGTAAGGCAGACGCATGGTGTGAGCGACAGTTTTGAAGAGGGCGGCACCCCTTGTGGGTGCCCGGTTTTTTAGTCGGGATTGCACAACGCTGAAACGTGGGCAATCGCTGGCATCCCTTCAGGATGAGTTGTCTCGGGTGGGACGTACCTGGGGTGTCGCTGCGCTCCACCCCACACGCATGAACTTAAGTCGTTTTTGCTGGGTTTTCAAGGGTTTGGTATGTGTTGGGCCGCTTGCGTCGTGGGTCGAGTACGCAGCGTTTCATCCGGGACGCTAGGTTCGACGGCACCGACGCCCGCGAACCCACACGGCCTAACGCGACGACGATCGGCGGCACGCCCTCCCGAATCACGCGAGCCGCCTTCACCAGGCTCAGCCGCACGTCCGACCCGCCCGTGGCTCAGATCGTCCAATGCTGCACGACCACCGCAATCCGACGCGCGGACAACTCGATCGGTTGGTGCGTCGCGTCCGCGGAACGATGATCCCCCACCGCGTGGTGCGACTTCCACAACTTGAACAGCCGTTCAAGTTGCCACCGGACCCGACACCGCGTGGGCACGACCCTCGCCGCCCACGAGTGGGCCGGAAGGTTCGTCAGAACGACCGTCCAGTCGCAGGAGTCCAGGTGGCGAGCACTCGGCTTGCGACCACCCGTCTTCGCTTTCGTGATCGCCTTGCGACGACGCCCTCGGGCGATCGCTCGGGGCACCCGCAACGCCACCAACCGACAGCTCAAACCCACCCCGCCGACCGCCACGGCGCGATCGACGGTGTCGCCGTTCTGGCGTCTTAGCCAGGCGACGAGTTCGTGGCGTTGTCCCACGATCCCGACGGACAAGTGCGACAATCCCCTAGAAATCCAGTCGATTCCGCCGGCGTTGAACGGCGTGACGCGTTCCGGATTGAAGTAGGCGAGGTCACGCAGGACTAGCGATCCGGGGGCCAGGGGCGTGTCGAGAACGGGGGTGGTGGCGTCGGCGCGGCGCCCGGCTTCGATGGCCCCGGTGAGTCCGCCGCGTCGCAGGTCCCACGGGATCGGACGTTTGAGCGCGGCCGTACCGCTGTTGTCGGTGCCGCCGCAACCGGGAAACGTCCCGGCCAACTGCGGCGTCAGCGTGATGGTGCTGCTGTCGGTGATGACGACGGCGGGGAAGGATCGGAGCAAGCCCAGCGCCCGTGGCTCGGCCTCGATGACGCGGGTGACGGCGTGGTCGAACAGGTCGCGGAGGGCGTCGGCCAGTTGGGGGGTGTACCGCTCGGCGACGGCTTGGGGGGTGAGATCGACGCCGCGTTGGGCGGCGGTGTGGGCGAGGTCGGCGACGGTGGCGTGGGGCGTGTGCCAGAACCCGGCGACGACGGTGGCGAGCCGCGACGGGCCGGTGAACGTGCGGTGTCGGGTGATGAGTACGTGTCGGTCGGCGATGGCCCGAGCGACGGGCCCGAAGAGGTCTTGCAGAGCAGTAGCGACGCCGGTGATAATGGTCATGTGGGAGCGTCCTTGTTCCAGGTGAAGGTGTGGTAACCCTCGCATGGTCAAGGACTTCCCGCATTTTCGCTAGACCGATCGCTTAAGTTCATGCGTATG
>JAYSXU010000554.1:0-3762 GCA_043716965.1 Fimbriiglobus sp. | reverse complement strand
TGACGTCGCGCCGTTCGCTGGGTTAGCTCGTCCGATCACGGCACGATGCCCAACTGCCGTCCCGCGTCTTGGAACGTTTTAATCGCGTGGTCGATTTGCTCGGTCGTGTGTCCCGTCGAAACTTGAATGCGGATGCGGGCTTGGCCCTGTGGCACGACCGGGTAGCTAAACGCGATGACGTAGATGCCCTTCGTTAGCAACGCTTCTGCCATTTTACCGGCGATTGTCGCATCCCCGAACATCACAGGCAGAATCGGTGTGGGTCCGGGTTTCACCGTGAACCCGGCACTTTCCAGCCCTTGCCGCATTCGGGCCGTATTGGCTTTCAAGGTGGTGCGTAACTCGGCGGACGTGTCGGCCAACTCCAGTGCCTTCATCCCGGCTGCGACTAACGACGGCGGGACGGAGTTCGAGAACAGGTACGGACGGCTACGGTTGCGAAGCCAATCGACCACTTCGGCGGACCCGACCGTAAACCCGCCGCTCGCGCCGCCCAGCGTTTTCCCAAGCGTGGAGGTGATGAGGTCGATGCGATCGAGGCACCCGAGTTCCTCCGCCGCGCCCCGCCCGGTTGCACCGAGGTGACCCGTCGCATGACAATCGTCGATCCCCACAGCGGCGTTGTGCTGATCGGCGAGATCGCAGATCTCCGGCAGCTTCGCCAAGTCGCCGTCCATGCTGAACACGGAATCGGTGAAAATCAGCTTGAACCGGCAGTCCTTCGCCTCGACAAGTTTGGCCTTCAGGTCGGCCATGTCGTTGTGCTTGTAGCGGAACCGTTGCGCCTTGCAGAGCCGCACGCCGTCGATGATGCTGGCGTGGTTGAGTTCGTCCGAAAGGATCGCGTCCTGTTCACCGAGCAACGGTTCAAACAGCCCGCCGTTCGCGTCAAAGCACGAGATGTACAGAATCGAATCGGCCTTGCGAAAGAACGTCGCAATCTGCTGTTCAGCCTGTTTGTGGATCGACTGAGTGACACAAATGAATCGCACGCTCGACAGCCCGTATCCCCACGTCTTCAACCCTTCCACAGCGGCTTCCACGATCGCCGGGTGATTCGCTAGCCCGAGGTAGTTGTTCGCACAGAAGTTGACGACCGGATGGCCGTTCACCGAAATGCCCGGATGCTGCGGCGTCTCGATCTGGCGTTCGGCTTTGTAAAGCCCGCGTGTCTTCAGGTCAGCGAGTTGGTCCCGCAGAAACGCATTCAAGTTATCGGACGGCATCGGGCACCTTCATTTGTTCCGTGGCTACGACCGCTTTTGGTTTGCGGGCCGCCGTGATTGCTTTCCACACGATCGGGCCGACCGAGGCCAGAATAATCAACAACGCGACTTTGTCGATATGCTTCACAACGGTGAACTGTTCGCCGAAGATTGGCCGCAACAGCGGGTTGATGATGTCGATCAGGTAATAGCCGAACAAGATCATGCTAGTCACCCACGCGACGCCGCCGACCACGTTGTACATCAGGAAGGTGCGGTACTCCATTTTCCCCGCACCGGCGACGACCGGGGCGAACGTCCGCACGATCGGCACGAACCGCGCCATGATGATCGTCTTGCCCCCGTGCCGGTCGTAAAACTCTTTCGCTTTTGTCAGGTAGGCTTGCTTGAACAACCAGCCGTCGGGTCGGCGGAAGATGGCTGGTCCGGCCTTCGACCCAATCCAGTAGCCCACCGAATCGCCGACAATCGCCGAGACGCAAAGCGTTGCAATCAACAGCGGCACGTTCCAACCGCTCAAGCTGGCCACGACACCGACCACCACTAGCAATGAGTCACCCGGCAACAGGAACCCGATGAGCAACCCGGTCTCAGTGAAGACGATCAGGTTCAAGACGATGAGCGCTGCGCCGAACACTCCCGGACGGCTCAGGACTTCGCGCCACACGTCCGGGTCGAGGAATTGCAACGGATGCCCGCCCGCGAACACCGTCGTGAAAATTTCGCCAACCTGGGTGAACAAATCGTGCATCGTCGATCCTGTGCGTGGGATGAAGCCAAGCCGATAAGTTAACGGACGGCGTACCAATCAGTCCAGGCGAACCGGCGATTTATACCTTGCCGGGCAGAGGTACGCACCCGTGACGCGCGAATTGTTGACGCACTGGTCCCGTTGCCGGTAGGATAACAGCGCTTTAACTGACCGTAACTCATGACGGGTGGTCACCGCCACAAGTATGTTGACGAAACGCATTATTCCGTGCCTGGATGTGGACCGGGGTCGGGTTGTGAAGGGGACGAACTTCGTCGGCCTGCGCGACGCGGGCGATCCGGTCGAGGTGGCCCGCCGCTACCAGGACCAAGGGGCAGACGAGCTGGTTTTCTTGGACATTTCCGCCAGTCACGAAGGCCGCCAGATCATGTTGGATGTCGTCCGCGCCGTTGCGGAGCAGATTTTCATGCCGTACACCGTGGGCGGTGGGATTCGCACGTTGGACGATGTCACGGCGCTCATTCAAGCCGGTGCGGAGAAAGTGAGTTTGAACTCCGCCGCTGTCAAAACGCCGTCATTGATCGCCGACGTGTCGCGGAAGTTTGGCCGCTGTGCCACCGTGGTGAACATCGACCCGCGTCGGGTGCAAAAGAACGGCGCGGAAGTGTGGGAAGTGTACATTAATGGCGGTCGAATTGGCACGGGTTTGGAAGCCGTGGCGTGGGCCAGGGAAGTGGAGCGTTTGGGGGCCGGGGAAATTGTTCTGACTTCAATGGATGCGGACGGGACCAAGACCGGGTATGATTTGCCGATGCTCCGGGCGGTGTCGGACGCGGTGAACGTTCCGGTCGTGGCCAGCGGTGGTGCCGGTTCGCCGGAGCACTTGCGGTTGGCGTTTGAAGCGGGTGCCGATGCCGCCCTTGCCGCCAGCATCTTTCACTATAACGAGTACACGATCCCTGCTACGAAAGCCTACTTAGCTCAACACGGGGTTGCCGTCCGACTAGTCAACGCCCGCGTGTAACTCTCCCAAACTACGAGGAATCGAACCGCCATGTCAGCCGATAAAGCACCCGCACCCGCACCCAAGCTCGCAACCGCCGTCAAAGCCGCACCGCCTGTTGCAAAACCACCACTGCCGCCGACCATGACCCTACCTGCCCCCGCTGCACCGGCTCCTGCTGCCCCAACGGTCCCCGCAACTCCGGCGACGGCGGAACAAACCGGCTTGAAGCTGGCCCCTGCCGTGCAGGGCGAGCCGGCCGTGAACCAACTCTTCCGCACCGTGATGTTGCACGAAGGGTCCGACTTGCACCTCAAAGCCGGGCAGCCGGGGATGATGCGGTTGCGGGGCGTCATTCAACACATGGCCACGAAGCCGCTGTCGCAAGACGATCTCGAAAAGTTGCTCTACACGATCCTGAGCGTGAAACAGCGCGAGGTGCTGGACGAAAAGGGGGGTGCCGACTTTGCCCACATCATCGGGTTCGACGAATGCCGCTTCCGGGTCAACATGTTCCGCCAACGCGGTAAGCTCGCCTTGGTCGCCCGGCGTGTGAGTACGAACATCCCGAGCTTTGAGCAACTCGGTCTGCCGCCCGCCATCGAAACGTTGTGCCACTACGAACAAGGCATGGTCATTCTCGCCGGGGTGACCGGGTCCGGGAAGACGACCACGATTGCCTCGATGCTGGAGTACATCAATGGCCGCGAGGCGTTGCACATCCTCACGATCGAAGACCCGATCGAGTTCGTGTTCACGGACAAGATGTCGGTCATGAACCAGCGGGAAGTGTACCTGGACGTGTCCGACTGGCACATGGC